>NZ_JBEPAA010000048.1:0-64486 GCF_040298365.1 Kitasatospora sp. NPDC001603 | reverse complement strand
CCGTGTTCTCGGGGTAGCGCACCGGGTCGTACTGCGACGGGTTCTGCACCATGCCGGCCAGCGTGGCGGCCTCGGCGACGGTGAGGTCCTTGTTGCTCTTGCTGAAGTACCGCTGCGAGGCGGCCTCGACCCCGTAGGCCTGGTGACCGTAGAAGGTGATGTTCAGGTAATTGGTGAGGATCTGGTCCTTCGTCAGATCCTCCTCCAGCTTGATCGCGACCTTCAGCTCCTGGATCTTGCGGCCCAGGGTCTTGCGCTGGGCCTCCAGGACGGCGGCCTGGTCGTCGCCGGCCTTCTCGACGTTGACGTTCTTCACGTACTGCTGGGTCAGCGTCGAAGCGCCCTGCGAGGCCGTGCCGCTCTCCGCGTTCTTGCCGACCGCGCGGAGCACGCCCTTGAGGTCGACGGCGCCGTGCTCGTAGAACCGGGCGTCCTCGATGTCGACTTGCGCCTGCCGCATGAACGGCGACATCTGATCGGGGGTAAGGACGGTGCGGTCGCGCTCGTAGACCTTGGCGATCAGCCCGCCCTTCGCGTCGAAGATCTGGGTGGCCTGGGTGAGCGGCGGCGTCTTGAAGTCGTCGGGGATGTCCTCGAAGCTCTCCGCCGTGTCCTTGGCGGTCAGCCCGATGACGCCGACGGCAGGTATGACGAGGCCGGCCAGCAGGACTCCGGAGAGTGTGCTGGCACCCAGGAACTTCACTCCGTGTCCCGCGAAATCCCGTGACAGACTGCGGCGGCTGCGACCACGCGGAGCTCCGATGTGGCCTGGGGGCTGGGGGTCTTGGGGGTGCTTCGGTGCCATGTTGGGGAACCCTACGTTGCCGAATCCCACATATGGGGACAGGTGTTCGCCTATGCCTGTCACAAGCCTGCGACAGCTTCGGCGCATTAACAGTATTCGTCCTTGCGGGCGACGATGCTCACCCGAATGTCCACGCTTGCAGAGGCTTTGGGCCCGTCCAGCTCCGTGACCGGAGGCGGGGAGCGACCTCTCACGGTCGACCCTCAGCGCTCTGCCGGCCGCAAGCGCGTGGCCCGCCGGCCGACCGCGAGCGCACAGAGGAACAGCGCTGCGGTCGACCGGCGGGCCAGAGGGAGCGACAGCCGCTACGGCACCGACGGGGCGACTACAGGAACTTCCGGATGAGCCGCACACCGGGTCCGGGTCAGTAGAGGCGGTGGCCGCAAGCCTTTCCGGTGCTCTCGTTGTACCTCTGGGCACCCTGCGGGGCGCCGAAGTTCGGCGTCCCGTCGGCGTTCCAGGTCATGGGCTGGGCAAAGATCTTCCGGTCGTCCCAACCGTCCTTGCTGGTGGTCTTGGCGTGGTAGACGTTCCACGTGGTGCCGTTCTCGCCGGGGACCGGCAGCGACTCGCCGCCAGGTCCGTAGACGCCGTTGGCGGAGGCGAACACCGGCAGGCTCTTCTTCGTGTAGGACTTGTAGGTGGTCATGTCCCCGCCGTTGTAGACCAGTGCGCCGAGACTGTAGGAGCCGGTCCAACTGCCGTTGGCGTTGTAGACGATGGTGAGCTGTCCGGTGGGGCTGATCCAGGCTTCGGGACCTTCCTCGATGGCCTGAACGGAGGTCTCCCACAACTGGTCGGGGTTGGCGATCAGGCGCCGGTAGTCCTGGTCGATGTGGAGCGGGTCGCTCATGTGAGCGATGAAGATCTGCTGGGGCGCCCGACCACCGTTGCCGTCGGGGGTGCCGGACCACAGCATCCAGAGCGAGTTGTTGTAGGAGAAGACGGTGCCGTCGATGGCCCACTGGTCCGTGGAGTCGGCAACCTTCCCACCCCAGGACCAGGCGCCCATGGGGTCGTCGGTGTCTGCGGTGATCGCGAACATCCGGTGGGTGTCGTTGCTGTCGGAGAAGTTGCCCTTGTCCGTGGCGGCCGCGAAGTAGATGTACCAGCGCCCGCCGATCTTCTCGATCTCCGGAGCCCAGGTCTGGACGCTGTGGTCGGTGCCCACCGGGGAGGTCCAGATCGTCTTGGGCTTGGCGGTTGCGAGCCCGGCCAGCGTCGAGGCCGCTCTGAGGTTGATGCTCGCCGCACCATCGGACTGGACCAGGTAGTACTTGCCGTTCGCGTACCACAGCGAGGGGTCGGCGCCCGTGGCGATCGGGTTGTTCAGCGAGCATCCGGCGGCCCAGGCCGGAGTCGCGACATAGGCCCCGGCCAGGGGAACGGTGCAGGCGAGCGTGAGGGCGCCGAGCGTACGGGTCAAGCGGCTCATGGTGGGTTCCTTTCCGATGTCCAACGTTGAACTCGAAGTGAGCAAACCCAAGCAGGGCCATCGTCGGCTGTCAATGTCTCAGGCGTTATCACGTGCACTTATAGGGGTGATTCGTAATGTTCGCCAGCCGCCCTCCTCGTTTTCCTACGTTGGAGTAACAAGCTGGATCCCGCCAGGAACGGCCCGGTGCAGGGCCAGTCGGGAGCCCGATCAGCGAATGGATGCGGTCAGGTGGGGGAAGCGGTACTCGGTGACACTGCGGTACGTACCGCCGGGGCGCAGGACGGTGTCCGGGTACTCAGGATGGTTCGGCGAGTCTGGATAGTGCTGGGTCTCCAGACAGATGGCCGAGTGCCGCCCGTACGGCTTGCCGTCGATTCCGGCCAGTGAACCGTCGAGCATGTTGCCCGTGTAGACCTGAAGACCGGGTTCCGTGGTCCACACCTCCATGTGCCGTCCGCTGCCGGGGTCTACCAGACGAGCGGCTCGCCGAAGCGCCCCCCGGGGCACCGGGGTCAGCCTCCAGCAGTGGTCGTAGCCGCCGGCGGCACGCAGTTGGGCGTCGTCCGCGTGTATGCGCGGGGCGATGGGGCGCGGAGCCCGAAAGTCGAACGCGGTGCCGGCGACGGGCATGACCGGGCCGTGGGGGATTCCGTCCGGGGTGGTGGGCAGGTAACCGTCGCCGTCCAGAGCCAGGATGTGTCCGAGGACGGTGCCGCCGGATCGGCCGGAGAGATTGAAGTACGCGTGATTGGTGAGGTTGACCGGGGTGGGAGCGTCGGTGGTAGCGCGGTAATCGAGGCGCAGGGTGCCGGCAGCACTGAGGCTGTAGATGCAGGACACGTCCAGAGTTCCTGGGAAACCCATGTCGCCGGCGGGGCTGCGCAGGTTCAGCCGCACTGCGGCGCGACCGGGAAGACGGCCGGGCTCGGCGTGCCAGATACGGCGATCGAATCCGCCAGGACCACCGTGCAGGGTGTGTCCGCGGTCGTTGGTCGGTAGACAGATCAATCGGCCGTCGAGGGTGAAGCGTCCGCCGGCGATGCGGTTGGCGTATCGGCCGACGAGCGCTCCGAGATAGGGGCTGGCACGGGCGTAGTCCTCGAGAGTTGGCAGGTTGAGGACCACCGAGTCACGCCGCCCGGCCGCATCGGGCACGTGAAGGCTGTGCAGAATGCCGCCGTAGGTGAGGATCTCGGCGCGGACGCCGCCGGCCTGGAGGAGCCAGGCCTCGACCGGGCGACCATCGTCAGTTGAACCGAAGTGGCGCTTGCGGACGCGGACGGTAGGCATCGTTCTCCTTCGTGGGAAAGTGTTATTACAACGTTGGACATGATTCGCCCTAGAGTTGCTTCTATCTGCTCTGATGTGTATGCACAGCGTTGGAATGGAAACACTGGCGGGTACGTGATATGCGGACCTGCCGTACCGATAGGGTGCTCGGCACCCGAAGGGAAGGCGGTCACGTTGACAGGGGTACGGCTCAAAGACGTTGCGGAGCAGGCGGGCGTCTCGATGAAGACGGTCTCCAACGTCGTCAAGGGACGTTCGAACGTCTCAGAGGCAACCCGGCAGCGGGTGCTGCGCACCATCGACGAGCTGGGGTACCGGCCCAACGCATCGGCACGACATCTGCGTACCGGGCGCAGCGGCATCATCGCACTGGCCGTTCCCGAGCTGGACGCACCGTACTTTGCCGAGCTGGCCGCGGCAGTGATCGCTGCGGCCAGGACGCGCGGGTGCACAGTGTTGATAGAGGACACGGGGGGTGATCCGTCCGAGGAGCTGCGGATCGCCAGTGGGCTGAGCCAGCCACTCATCGACGGGGTACTACTCAGTCCGTTGGGTCTTGACCAGGCGGCGCTGGCGTCCCGCCCCGGCCGCATTCCTCTGGTCCTGTTGGGCGAGCGGGACTACGACGTCGCCGCCGACCACGTGCTGATCGACAACGTGGCTGCGGCACGGGAGGCGACCGCGCATCTGCTGGCTCTGGGCCGGCGGCGGGTGGCAGCGATCGGGGTGCAGCGCGGGCCGGCCTCGGCGACAGCACATCAGCGTATGCGCGGGTACCAGGAGGCACTGTTCGCCGCCGGGGTGCCGTTCGATCCGTCGTTGAGCGTGGAGGTTGCGGCCTACCGGAGACCCGACGGGGCGCGGGCGATGGAGGCACTGTTGGCCCTGCAGGATCCTCCGGATGCCGTGTTCTGCTTCAACGACCTCCTTGCCACTGGTGCCGTGCGCGCGGTCGTGGACCGCGGACTGTCGGTTCCGCGGGACGTGGCAGTCGTGGGCTTCGATGATGTGGGCGAGACCCGGTATTCGGTCCCGTCGCTGACGACGATCGCACCGGACAAGGAGCAGTTGGCACGACTGGCAGTGAACGCGTTGCTGTCGCGGCTGGACGACGAGGACCAGGGTCCGCCTGCGGTGCTCCGGGCCGACTTCAGGCTGGTGGTGCGCGAAAGCAGCGGAGCGGTCGATCACTGACGATCTGAGCAATCCGTTCCTGCGCCCCGGTTCTTCCTGCGATGTCGGCAGGGAGAACCGGGGCTGTTCTCTGTCAGCCTTTGAGGCCGCTGCGCGAGACGCCTTCGACAATGTAGCGCTGTGCGAACGTGTAGAGGGCCAGCACAGGTACGGCGGCGATCATGGCTCCGGCCATGAGGATGTCGTAGCGCACCGTATTGGCGTTCTGCAGGGTGGCCAGGCCTGCGGGCAGGGTCTGGTGGTCGGAGGAGAACAGGACGTAGAGCGGCCACAGGAAGTCGTTCCAGTTGGTCAGGAAGGCCAGCAGCGCCAGGGTGACCAACGAAGGCTTCGCCAGGGGCAGGACGATCTGGAGGAAGGTGCGCAGTCGGCCGGCACCGTCGAGGGCGGCAGCCTCTTCCAGCTCGACGGGCAGCCCGAGGAAGAACTGGCGCATGTAGAAGACACCGAACGCGCCGGCAGCCCCGGGAATGATGATCGCGGGCAGGCTGTCCAGCCAGTTGAGCTGGCTGACGATCACGTAGTTCGGCACGATCAGGATGACCGAGGGTACGAACAGGGTGGAGACGACGACGGCGAAGACGATGCGTTGGCCGGCGAACCGCATCCGTGCCAGCGGGTAAGCGGCGAGCGAAGCGGTGACGACGATGAGGAGGGCCTGGGCGGCGGCTCCGATCACGCTGTTGGCGAACCAGCGGAGGATCTGACCGTTGGAGGCGTCCTGGACGGCCCGGTAGCCGTCGGTGGTGGGGTGGTGCGGGATCCACTGCGGTGTGGAGGCGATCGCGTCGGCCTGGGTCTTGAAGGAGGTCACCGCCATGTAGACCAGGGGTGCGACGAACAGGGCGGTGAGCAGGAGTAGCGCGGTGTAGCGGACAATGACGGCCAGGCGTGCGAGGGGCGGCCCGGCGGGGCGCGGTGGCAGGGGTGCGGTAGTGGCGGCCATGGCTGTCAGGCCTCCCGGTTGCGGAGCATGAGGAACACCGCGGCGCTGAGCAGGCCGAGGCAGACGGTCAGGGTGAAGCTCATTGCGGAGGCGTGGCCTGCGTCGAAGTTCTGGAGGCCGGTGTCGGCGATGTAGACGATGGCGGTGCGGGTGGCGTTGCCCGGGGCCCCTCCAGTGATGAGCAGTGACTGCCCGTACATGTTCGCAGAGGCGATGACGGTGTTGACGGCAACGAACTGCAGCACTGGGCGCAGGCCCGGCAGGGTGACGTGGCGGAAGCGCTGCCAGGCGCCGGCGCCGTCGATCCGCGCAGCCTCGTACAGCTCTGCGGGGATGTCCTGGAGACCGGCCAGGAGGATGACGGCATTGAAACCGAGAGTCCACCAGACGGTAACGCCGACCAGAGCGATCCAGGCGGCGGGCAGGGAGGTGGTCCACGCGATGTCGGAGGGAAGTCCGAGTGCGCCGAGGTAGTGGTTGAGCACGCCGATGTTGCCGTCGAGCAGGTAGCGCCAGCAGATGCTGATCACGGCCACCCCCAGGACGTACGGGGCGAAGTAGATGGCACGGAAGGCGTTGCGGCCGGGGAAGCGTCCGTTCATCACCAGGGCGACGGCGAGTGGGACCACGATGAGCAGCGGCACGCTGAGAAAGGTGAACGTGGCGGTTGCGCCCATGCTCTGCCAGAACGGCTGGCGCACTGCCGATGGGCCGGTGAACAGTTCGGTGTAGTTGTGCAGGCCCGCCCAGGGATGGTCGGGGAGAGTGAGGTCCCAGGCGTGCAGGCTCATCCACACCCCCAGAGCTATGGGGGCGAGCACGAAGGCGGCGAACAGGAGAAGGTAGGGGGCCAGGAAGAGGTACGCGGTGGATGTCTCCTTCCTGGCCCTGCAGCCGGCGGAGTTGTCGGGGTCGGCCGTGCCCGCGGCCTGCGCCGCGGGCACGGTGTTGTGCACGATGGTCATCGGCAGTTCAGCTCCCGAACTTCTGCCGGTTGGCGGCGAGCAGCTGGTTCGCGGTGTTCGCGGCGTCCGCCAGAGCCTGCTTGGGGGTCTGCTGGTTGAGGACGGCGTTGGCGACGGCCACCTGATAGGTCTGGGCGGCGACATCGTCGATGCCGGGGACGGCGGGCAGGAAGCGGAAGGCATCCAGCTTGGTGGCGGCCTGCGCCTGCGGGCTGGACTGGAAGTCGGCCCCGACACGGGCGGAGTTCCGCGCGGGGATCATGCCCGACTTGGCCCAGTCGGCCGAGTGCCGGCCGATCCAGTCGATGAAGGTCTTGGAAGCGGCGAGCTTGTTGTCGTCGGGGGCCTGGCGCATCAGTACGAAGTTGTGACCGTCCGCCCACACCGCGGGCGTCTGGCCGATCGTGGGCAGGAAACCCATCTGCCACTGGAGGGACGGAGCCGTGGTCTTCAGGTCGTTGATCTGCCAGATGCCGTCCCAGGTGACTGCGGTGCGGCCGGTCTTGAAGGCGTTGTACTGGGTGTCCTGGGCCACATTCGCCGGGCTGTACCCCTTCTTGACCTGCTCGGTCATCCAGGTCAGCGCCTGCACTCCCTGGTCGGAGTCGAAGGCCGCACGACTGGTGTCGTCACTGAACGGCTGTCCGCCGTTCTGCCAGAGCAGTGACAGGAAGATCAGGTGCGCCGGCCACTGGTTCGGCATCCAGAAAGGCTGTCCGGCGCCGCCGGCGGCGAGCTTGGCGAGCGACTCGTCGAAGTTCGTCGACGGGTCGGAAAGACCTGCCTTGCCGGTCAGGTCGGTGTTCCAGTACGACGCCAGGCAGTGCACGTCCAACGGGATGCCGTAGCGGGCCCCCTGGTACAGGCCGGCCTGCCAGATGGCGGGGATGAAGTCGGATTCGGCGATCTTGAGCTCCTTGGCGACGTCGTCCAGGGGGAGGATCGCTCGGCGGGCTGCAAGAGTTGCCAGCTGGTGCTGGTGGGCGATGCCCACGTTGGGTCCCTGACCGGCCTGGACCGCAGTGGGGACCTTCTTGTAGTAGTCCGCCCACTGCATCGTGGTCATGGTCACCGAGATGTTGGGGTGCTCCGCGTTGAACTGCTTCACCAGCTCCCGCATGGTGGGGCCGTCACCGCCGGTGAAGCCGTTCCAGAAGTTCAGCGTGACGTTCGGCCCAGTGTAAGCGCCCGTGTAGGCACGACCGGGGTTGGACTGGGACGAAGGCCCCGAGGAGCCACCGCAAGCGGTGAGCAGGCCGACGCCGGCGGCCGCACCGGCCAGGCCGAGCAAGCGACGGCGGGACATGGCAGGGGTTTCGGCGGGCCCCTGCGGACGGAGTGCAGACATGGTGGCGTCCTTCGAACAAGCCCAGGGGGCGGGTGGGGGGCGGTGTCGGCGAACACCGGGTGAGGCACTTCCTACCTTTCCATTACCAACGTTGTAAAGGGGAAGGTCGGCATCGTTGCCAGGGAAGTACACACGGGCGGGGTGTCCACACCTGCGCCCGGAGGAGCAAAGTAGCAGGTGGAGGGGGTACGGCATGGTTGCCGATCCCAACAAGAGCTGTGCACCGTGCACTGTCGCTTTCCCCTCGTGATGTGATATTCAACGTTGAACCTGAGGAGATACCCACTGGCCGCACTCCCCCGAGCGGCCCCGACAGAGGAGCGCCGATGACCGAGCCCACGGCTCCCGAGCAGCACCCCGCCCCCGTACCACGGCCCGAATACCCCCGCCCGCAGTTCGCCCGCGCGCAGTGGCTGTGCCTCAACGGCGAATGGCAGTTCGAGATCGACCGCGGCGACTCAGGCCTTGAGCGGGGGCTGAGGGATCGCCCGCTCGACTCGCGCATCACCGTGCCGTTCTGCCCAGAGTCCGAACTGTCTGGAATAGGCGATACCGACTTCATGGAGGCCGTCTGGTACCGGCGCACCGTGCGCGTGCCGGAGGAATGGGCCGGCCAACGAGTCCTGCTGCACTTCCAGGCGGTGGATCACGACACCACGGTGTGGGTCAACGGCACCGAGGTGGTGCGACACCGGGGCGGGTTCACCCCGTTCAGTGCGGACCTGACAGGTACGACGGCACCCGGCGGGGAGGCCGTGATCGTCGTACGTGCGCGGGACAGCAGGCACGCGGTCCAGGCCCGCGGCAAGCAGGCCACGTGGTACGCGAACAGCGAGTGCAACTACACCCGCACCACGGGCATCTGGCAGAGCGTGTGGCTGGAGCCCGTCCCCCAGGTCCACATGAGGCGACCCCGTATCACCCCGGACCTGGCCGGCCGCGCCTTCCAGGTGGAGGTTCCCGTGTCCGCCAACCGGCGCGGACACCGCGTGCGCGCCGTCCTCCGCGACGAGTCCGGCGAGGTCGTCAGCGCCGAGATCCGGGCTGACCTCGACCTCACCCCACGCCTGCACCTGCCGCTGCCGGCCGACCGCGTACGCCCGTGGTGCCCCGAGGACCCGCACCTGTACACGCTCGACCTGGAACTGCTCGACGCGCACGGGAACGCCGTCGACCGGGCCACCAGTTACGCCGGACTACGATCGGTCGCCATCGACGGTCGCACCGTGCTGCTCAACGGCCAGCCGGTCTTCCAGCGCCTGGTCCTGGACCAGGGCTGGTACCCCGAAAGCCTGATGACCGCCCCCAGCGACGAAGCCCTGGTACACGACATCCAGCTCGGACTGCGCGCCGGCTTCAACGGCGCGCGCCTCCACCAGAAGGTGTTCGAGGAGCGCTACCTGTACCACGCCGACCGCCTCGGCTACCTGGTGTGGGCCGAGTTCGGGGACTGGGGTTGTTCCGGGCAGGGCCGCGACGGTGACAATCAACAGCCCACCGCCTCCTACACCGCTCAGTGGCTCGAGGCTGTCGAGCGCGACTACTCCCACCCCTCGATCGTCGGTTGGTGCCCTCTCAACGAGACCCATCAACTCCTGCACGACCGGATCACCCAGCTCGACGACGTCACCCGCGCCATGTTCCTGGCCACCAAGGCGGCCGACGCGACCCGGCCCGTCATCGACGCCTCCGGTTACTCCCACCGCGTCGCCGAAACCGACATCTGGGACTCCCACAGCTACGAGCAGGATCCCGGCGCTTTCGCCACCCAACAGCAGGGGCTCGCCCAGAACGTGCCCTACGCCAACGAACGCGGACCTGGAAGCCCCTACTCCCTCCCCTACCGCGGCCAGCCCTACTTCGTCAGCGAATTCGGCGGCATCTGGTGGAACCCCGACACGACGGCCCCCGACAACGACACCGCCGCCTCGTGGGGCTACGGCGACCGTCCACGCAGCGAGGAAGAGTGGCAGCAGCGCTTCGCCGGACTCACCGGAGTACTGCTCGACAACCCCGACATGTTCGGCTACTGCTACACGCAACTCACCGACGTCTTCCAGGAGGAGAACGGCATCTACCGCTTCGACCGGACCGACAAGCTCGATGTGGAGCGCGTCCGCACCGCTCAGCTGCGCCCGGCAGCCGTCGAGAAGGCCGACCACGCCCGCTAGGACCGTCTGCTGTCACAGCGCGTGCGGGGACTTGCATGGCACACTGCAGAGCACGTCCCCGCACCGGCCGCCACGGGGCGGGCACCCGCCCCGTGGCGGCCGGCCACCGGGCGAGAGCGCCGGTCGGTCCAGGCACAGGGGTCCGGCGACCGCGACTGTTCCCTCGCCAGGTGTCAGCAGCGAAAGCCCGTGCTCAGGAGGCGCCGACAGGCGGGTCCGAGGCGTGTACCGCGTACATCAAGTGGCTCGGCAAGGATCCGCGTTCGCCCGCCGTCCGACCACTACACGCCTCAACTCAACACCTCAGTAGTAGATTTGATCCTCTCTTCCACGAGTTGAACAAACCAGGACCACACACCGGGGGACGCGATCTCCCACTGAATTAGGGTGGCTGCATGACCACGACACATCCAGGCGGCAACCGCCTGCTGTACGGCTGCATGGGGTTGGGCGGCGACTGGGACGCCGAGGAGTACCGCCCGTCGGACGTCTCCGCCGCGGAAGCAGCGGTCGAGGCCGCCCTGGAGGCAGGCATCACCGTCTTCGACCACGCAGACATCTACCGGCGGGGAAAGGCGGAGGCAGTCTTCGGTGAGGTGCTCTCCCGCGCACCGGGCTTACGAGAGCGAATCACCCTCCAGAGCAAGTGCGGCATCCGCCTCGCCACCGACAGCAGCCCGGGCATCTACGACCTGCGCGGCAGCAGCATCCGCCGGCGCGTCGAGGAGAGCCTCGCCCGGCTGCGCACCGACTCCCTCGACACACTCCTGCTGCACCGCCCCGACCCGCTGGCCGATCCGGCGGACCTCGCCGAGGCGCTGATGTCACTGCACCGCGAGGGCCTCGTACGCGCCTTTGGCGTGTCGAACATGGGCGCCGCACAGATCGAGGACCTCCAGGCCTACCTGGACGTACCCCTGACGGTGAACCAGCTGGAGATGAGCCTGGCGCAGCGGGACTGGCTGGAGTCGGGAGTGCTTGTCAACACGCCCGCGGCCGCCGGCAACGGCTTTCCCTTCGGCACCGTCGAGCACTGTCGCCGTAACGGCCTGCAACTGCAGGCCTGGGGGGCCCTCGCCCAGGGCCGCTTCACCGGCCGCCAGGAGACCGCACAGGACCAACGCACGGCGAGCCTCGTCGCGTCGCTCGCGGAAGCCAGGAACACCACGCCGGAGACGGTCGTACTGTGGTGGCTCCAGCGGCATCCTGCCCGGATCGCACCGGTCATCGGCAGCACGAATCCCGGACGCATCCGCGCCTGCGGGGATGCTGCGGTACGGGAGCCCGAACTAAGCCACGAGGACTGGTACGACCTGTGGCTGACCGCGCGTGGCCAACCACTGCCCTGACCGACGCCCGGGTGATCTTCTGGAACACGCCCCTCGGGACACGAGCTGCGGTCCGGCCGGTCCCGGGGGGCGGGGCGGGGAGAAGGACGCACAGCCTGGTGCGTAGGCCGCCAGGTCAGACGCAGGCCTCGTCGACTCCTCTGGTGAGGGTGTCCGTCAGGGGCTGCTCCGTCCAGATGCACTTGCCGTTGGAGGTGTGGCGGACGCCCCAGCGCTGGCTGAGCGCCGCGATCAGCTGCAGTCCGCGGCCGCCCTCATCGGTGTCCTCGGCGTGACGGATCCTGGGCGTGGTCAGGCTCTGGTCCGAGACCTCGCAGATGAGCGTGCGGCTGCGGATGAGGCGCACTTGCAGCGGACCCTTGGCATGACGTACGACATTGCCCACCAACTCGCTGACGATCAGCTCGGTCGTCATCGAGAGCTCGTCCAGGTGCCATTGGGCGAGCCGGCCGCGGATGTGGGCGCGGGCCTGTCCGGCCGCGACCGGTTCGTCGGACAGCGTCCACGTCGCGACGTCGTCCGTGGGCAACGCATGAACCCGCGCGATGAGAACAGCGGCGTCGTCGGCGGTGTGCTCACCCTCCGGCAGGAGGCCGGAGGTGAGCGCGGCACAGAGGTCGTCCAGGTACCCGGCCCCGCCCGCCTGCACGCGATCGTCCGCTCCTGGATGCCGTCTCGGAAGGCCCGCCGGGCGCCCGGCCGCTTGCACCGAGGTGGTCAGGGCGGTGGCCAGCTGGTCGATACCGATGTCGATGTCACGCTGGGCGGATTCTACGAAGCCGTCCGTGTAGAGCACGAGAAGGCTTTCGCTGGGCAGCACCAGTTCTGCGGTTTCGAACGGGAGTGTGGCCGCGCCCAGCGGCGGGTTGGCCGGTATGTCCAGCAGGCTCACCGTGCCGTCGGGGGCCACTACTGCGGGAGGTACATGCCCCGCACGTACTACGACGCATTTGCCGTTGGTGGGGTCGTACAAGGCGTAGAGGCAGCTCGCGTAGAAGTCGTCGCCGAGGTCGCTGACCAGGTCGTTCAGATGCGCAAAGATCTCGTCGGGGGGAAGTTCGATTCCGGTGAGGGTCTGTACCGCGGTACGCAGGCGCCCCATGGTCGCAGCCTCGGGCAGGCCGTGTCCCATGACATCGCCGATGATGAGGGCGACGCGGTCGCCCGAAAGGGGGATCACGTCGTACCAGTCACCGCCGAGCATGCTCCCGCTGGCGGGGACGTAGCGGGCCGCGGAGGTAACGGCGGGGAGCTGGGGCAGAGCACGTGGGAGAAGTCCTCTCTGGAGCTCCTGGGCCCGGTCGTGTTCGGCGTCGTAGAGTCGGGCGCGTTCCAGTGTCTGGGCGATCAGCCCGCTCAACGCGATGAGCAGTCCTCGTTCGGCATCGTCAAGACGGCGTGGCCGGTCGAAGGAGATGACACAGCCGCCCACCAGCTGCCCGGACACCAGGAGGGGCAGTAGGGCCCAGGCACGCTTTCCCCCCTCAGCTGCGAAGGCGCTCAGACCGGGGTACTCGGCGTCCAGCTCCTCGGGGGAATCTATGAACCGCGGCCTGCCCGAGCGAAGCGCATGGTCGAACGGATTGTCCTGAGGTCTGTCTTCGAGGCGGTCGACGTAGGAGGCGGGGTAGCCGACCGCTTCGAGGGCGCTGCCGCCGTGCGGGTCGAAGGCCTGCACGATGAGACCGCTGGCCCCGAAGAGCGGCAGGACCCGCTGGGCCACGGCGTTGACGACGTCCTGCACGGTGAGTGCCTCGGCGAGCGCTCTGGTGAGCCCCCCGATCCGGGCAGTGCGTTCGGCTGCCGCCCGCTCCTCGGCGGCTTGTCTGGCCTCCAGCTCGCGTTTCTCGGTGATGTCGCTCAGGTACACCGTCAGCCCGTCCGGGACCGGGATGATCCGAAGGTGGTACCAGCGGTAGTCGATCGGCGACCTCACGTCGAGGTCAATGGCCATCTGGTCCGCCATGGCGACACGGCACTGCGGTTCGAGACGGGACACACGGATTGCGGGTACCTCCCACAGGGCGTGGCCGCAGACCTCACTCAGCGGACCGAGGAGCTTTTCTGCCCGCTCGTTGATGTACATGATCCGTCCGTCGGAGTCCGCCGCGAGGAAGCCGTCGCTCATGTGCTGCAGGGCCCGACCGACGGAGTCCATGGCAGCCCGCGTTTCCGTCGTCTCCCACAGGCGGCCCACCATGCGGGCCGGGTGCCCGTCGCCCTCCTCAAGGATCCGGCCGCGGGCCTCCACCCACAGAACGGTGCCGTCCGGGCGCAGCACCCGGTGTCTGACGCTGTACTCCCCACCTTTGCTCAGGGCCTGTTCCGCCTTGGTCACCACTGCCGGCAAGTCCTCGGGATGGACCAGTGCACGCCAGGTTTCGATCCGCCCGTCGAAGGAGTCCGACGGAATCCCGAGCACCTGCGTCATCTGGTCGTCCCAGTCGATGTCACCGGTGCGGATATTCCAGTTCCATGCACCGACTCGGACGGTTTCAAGTGCCTCACGCACGGACTGTTCGGCGGACGGGTCCCTGGTGTCGGGGTCCTCCGAGCCGTCTTCGAGCCGGTAGGCGATCCGTCCTGCGGCAAATTCGAGCAGGGCCCTGTCGGCGCTGGTGGGCGGGGTGGGCCGACTGGTCAGAACGGCCAGCGCTCCGACCACGTCCCCGTTGCGGCACACCGGAACCGCGACCACTCCGGTGTGTGCGGCGGAACGCCTTGGCTCGGTGGGCAGCCAGGCCATCTGCCGATCTCGGATCGCCCGGGCACTGGCTGCTTCGACCTCGGTACCGATCGGCTTGCGGCTGAACGGAAGGCCGTCGAGGGGGCCGCTGTCCGCCACCAGCCGCAGACAGCGGCGGCCGTCCGCCGCAGGGCCGTACAGGTGCACGCCTCCACCGAGGGCACCGAGAGCGGTCACCGTCTGTTGCAGCACCAGACGAAGTGAAACCATTTCGAAGGTTCGACCCATGGTTAAATCTTTACATTCGCGGGCGATAGTCCACCCATAGTAAAGCGTCAAAAGTATGCACTCAGCAAGGGTCAACGCAGAGAAACGCCCGTTGAACCCGCGAGCGCCAGCGCACTGCCGCAACCCGGAATTAGGTTCCGCCATTAACTAACCAATTTATTGTTCGTTCCTCGGGGAATCATCTGTCGATTCACAGGCCCCACAGCCCCGCTACCGCACGTCAGCCGGTATCCAGGAGGATTTTCAGGGCCGGGAGATCCCACGGAAGAACACGAACTGAGCCTCGTCGGACACGGTTCAGCGATCGTGGTGGCGGGCGCCATCGCAGCACCCCGACCTCTGCAATTCAGGCGGCCCTCTTGCGCACCTCTCGAACACTCGGCGCCCGCCGCGACCAGCCATGGCGTCGCCGTTGGGGGTGCGGATCTGCGGCGGCCCGGCCGCCGCAGATCCGCGAACGGCCGTCAGGTGCGCGGGACGGCGTCGTTCGCAGTCGTGTGCCAGTTGGTGACGATCGGCTTGTCGACCGGGGTCTTGCCGACCCGGACGCTCGCCGGGTTCGGGTCGGCGTTGCCGATGCCCACGATCACGTCGGTGAACTCGACCGCGTGGTTGTCCTTGGTGGTCTTCGTCATGATGCCCGCGTACGCGACCTTGCTGCCCGTGAGGGTGATCGGCTCGCCCGCGGCCTGCTCGGCGCTGGCGGCCTCGATGCCGCGCGAGCCGAACGCGATGGTGGGGTGCGTCTTGGGGAGCGTGCAGGTGATGCCGGGCTTGGCCTTGGCGGTGATCAGGATGTAGCCACCCGCGTGGGATTCGGTCTTCGCGGTGAGGGCCAGGTCGTTGGCGCCGCAGGCCTGGCCGTAGCCGCTCTTGTCAGCGGCGGGCGAGGACGGCGTGGGGGACTTGGATGCGGTGGGGATCTTCGTCACTGCGGTCCCGGTGGGTCCGGCTCCGGTGGACGCTGAGGCCGAAGCCGCGGTTGTCGCGGCGGGGCCGGTAGCCGGGGCGGTCGTCGTTGCGGGGCCGGCGGCGGTGGAGCCCGAGCCGCTGTTGTCCGGCCCGCAGGCCGTCGCGGTGGCAGCGAGTGCTACGAGGGCGGCGGCGAGGGTGAGGCGGCGAGGGTGCATGGCGTCTCCTGCTGATTCCAGCCGATTCGGTTCACTGGGGTGATCACGGTAAGCGGGGAGCCTTCACAGGCCGGTGCGGGAAATGTCCCGGTCTTGTTTCAGAGGTCCGTGGCCGCCGTCTCTTCCGAAAGCACGTACCGACCTCTTACGATCCAGCACGCGCTGTCACACAGGTCCGGGGGGGCGGCAAATGGACCAGGGGGTGGCACGGACATCGATGACATCCATGCCGGCGAGGCCGGCCGCAGTGATGCCGTCGTCGGTGTTTTCGTAAACCAGGCACGTGGACGGTTCGCAGCCGATCCAGGAGGCGGCGGCCAGGAAGGCATCCGGCGCCGGTTTGAGGCGCGCCACGTCCTCGCGGGCGACGACCACGGCGAACAACCCGGCCAGCCCGGAGACAGCCAAGCTGGCACGGACGATCTGGCCGTCGTTGGCCGAGGCGACCGCCACCGGACCGCTGGCCGCCGCTGCCCGTGCCGCGCTGGCAACGGCCTCCACCGGTCGTAGCCGGTCGTTATGGGACAGCCAGTACGCGCGGGCGGTCGACACGATCTCCTGGTCGGAGCACACCAAGGACGCCCCGAGGTCGTCGCGCAGCCGTGCGCGCAGCACGGTCAGGTCGGCGAGCGGAACGCCGCGCAGCCAACCCAGCGGAGCACGCACACCGTGGATGGTCAGGGCCGCGTGCACCGCGCGGAGGTTGGTGTCGCCGGTGTCGACCAGAGTGCCGTCGAAGTCGAAGATGCGCGCAGCGTACGGGTACCTGGCGGGAACCTGTTCGGCAACGGAGGAATCTCCCTGATGGTGTGCTCCAGGCCTCATCGCGACGCGGTCGACTGGACGCAGGTGGGGCCGGTGCCGGGAAAGGCGTGGGCCAGGCCGCGTAGGACGTAGGCAGGAGCCAGAGCGGGTAGATCCAGCGGGATGGGGCGCGGGGACACGGTGTCTGGTGCGGAGGCGAAACCACCGTCACTCTGCTGATGGCTCATCAGGTAGCCGAGAGCGGCGTGCAGGGTGGCAACTGGCCCGCGGTGGCCGATGGCGGCGAGCGCGTAGCCGGTCGATATCGGGTCGCTGGACCGGTCGCGCTGGTGCCCCCAACCGCCGTCCGGGTTCTGGGTGTCGTGAATGTATGTGGTGGCCCGGCTCAGTGTCCGCCGGGCGTGGCGGACGGCTTCTGCGGTGAGCAGGTGGCGGTCGAGGACGGCACTCAGACCGTGGACGGCGCGGAAGAGCGCATTGCCCTCCGAGAGGCTCCAGCCGCGTTCGAATGTCCCGTCACGCTGCTGGTTCCGTGTCAGCCAGAAGGCACCGGCAGTCAGGGAGACGGCGTTGGAGTGGGGTCCGTCGGAAAGGACGCTGAGCGCACCGCCCGTCATCGCTGCCTCGGAGGGGTTTCCATGCCGATAGACGGGCCAGCCGCCGTCAGGGTTCTGCATCCGCAGCAGGTAGGCCCGGCCTCGGTCCAGTGCGTCTGCGTGCCGGTGGGAGGCATGGCGATGCATGAGCTTGAGGACCGTGTAGGTGGTGTCGGTGTCGGTCTGCGTCACGCCGGGGGTGAACGCCCATCCGCCGTCGTCTGCCTGCTGGTCGCCGAGCCAGTCGCACATGCGATCCAGCAGCAACGGGTCGGCGCCGGCCTCGGCCAGGGCCAGACCTGCCACGGAGGTGACCCAGGTGTCGATGTCCCGGCTGAGGGAGAAGCCGCCGTCCGCGCCCTGGGTCGTCAGCAGCCGCTCCAGTCCGGTACCGACCAGGTCCCGGTACTGCGGGTAGGGGCGGAGGGCGAAGAGGTACAGCAGATGGGACAGGTGGTTGCGTTCGTGGATGATCCCACCACGCAGCGCCGCGGCCAGTGGCTCCAGCAGGAGTGAGGTGCCCTCTTCTGCTGCGCTGTGCGCGTGCACGTGGATGAGGTGGCAGGCGACCATCTCCGGCTGCTTCCAGCTGTGCAGGTCGCCCGCGGCGAACGCGACGGCCTCGCGCCGGGGAAGCCGGTCACGGGCGCCGGTCAGGTACAACAGGGTGTCCAGCAGCATCCGCTTCCGAACGGCAGTGTGATGCTCGAAGCCGGACAGGACCTCCACCTCACGACCGGTGCGGGAGGCGCGGCGCAGCGCGCCGTCGGCCAGAGTACGGTCCAGGGGTGTGGCGCTGTTGTGGGTTGTGGCTGTCGCCAGGAAGGCCCGCAGCCGGGAACGGGACTGCTCGTGACCTCGTTCGGTCTCCAGCAGACGTAGGGCCAGGGCTGATTCCAGGACACGACTTCGGCACGGGCAGTGCAGGCGGCCTTCAGCTCCCACCTGGGCAGCCAGGTGCCGGCGCAGACGGTGAGTCAGCTCCGATGTCACGTGCGGCCCGGCGGCGACACTCACGCATTCACCTCTGTCGTCGGGGTGCGCGTTGAACGCACACGCGGCGTGCCCGTCCGCGGGCATGCCGAGCGAAACCGCACCGCACGAAGGCATCGCGTCGGCCAGCCTGATCACTCTTCGGACGGTAACGCGAACTCCGTTGACTGGAAGTAGCGTGGGGAAATCCCGCACAGTCGGCGTGGACCGACCGCAGATCGCGGTTGAGACACCCGGGACCGTGCGGGTTGGACCGGTCCCGAGGGACCGGACCAAGGACCGCGTCACACGGTCAGTTGCCTTGTCCGGCGTACAGACCGCGACCTGCACGCTGAGCCCGGCCCGCCTTGGCCAGGCGTTCCAGCGCAGTGCGAACGGAGTTCACGGTGCCAGGCTCGTCGTCGATCCCCAACTGGGCGACGACGGCCTTGGCTCGCAGGGGTCCATCACTCTCGGACAGGACCTTGAGGATGCTCTCGGCGGTGATACCGGTCCGCCGACGCCGGGGCGCCGGCACGGGCGTTGTGATCTGTACCGGCTCGACGGGCTTGGCCGTCTTCGACTGCGCAACGGCCTTCTTCGTCGCGGCCTTCTTCGCCACGCTGCGCCGACGTGCACCGGGGTGGGTCGTGGTCTGCGAGATGGTGCCGGCCGGTTCCGACTCCTTCGAAGCCGCCTTGGTCGTACTCTTCTTCGCCGTCGCCCTCCTCCCGGTGCTTCCCTTCTCTGTCGGCTTCTTGACGGCAGCCCGCGTTACCGGTGCAGGCTTGCGTGTCGCCGTCGGATCGGCACCCGACTCGCCTGCAGGTTCAGCGGGCTGCTCGGCAATGACCTCGACTAGGCCGCTCTCTTCAGTGTGTCCGATCTCGGGGGCGGAGTCCGTCTCCAGCGGGAGCGGCAGCCCCGACAGCAGGCGCAGGCTCTCGAGCGCGCCGCGCAAGGCGTTCTCGGTGGCGACGGCTGCGGCCAGTTCGTCCTCGAGTACACGCCGCCGGGCTTCGGCTACGGGAAGGTCGCGTTCGAGTTGGGAGATGGCGTCATTGAATCGGGTGTCTGTCACAGCTTCTCGTTTCGTCTGACCGTGTAGCAGGACGTGGAGCTGTAGGAGTTCTACCAACTGTCGCGATTGTTTGAACGGCCGGGTGTGCGGTCGGGAGAAGCGCTGCATCAACGTGCTTGCTCCGAGGAGGTCATCGGGCTGCGCCGGAGGCCTGTGAGCATCAGGCCCTGGAAGGCAGCATGGCATGACATTCGAGGTGGTTTCCGGCTTGGTCCGGCGGCGCTGTGGAGCAACAGCTCGGCGAGGCGGTCAGAGGTCCTGCAGGACATCGCCCGGGGGTTGGTGGGCAGCGCGTACAGCCGGCAGCACCGAGGCGGCCACGGCGCCTGTGACGGCAGTGACGATCAGCAGCGCGAGAGCACCTGCGGACGGGGCCTGGGCGAGACCGGCACCGACGCCGGTGGAATCGCCCTGCTCGTTGATGAGGGCGAGGGCGAGTGGAATGCCGACGACCACTCCGAGGCAGACGCCGAACAGCGCGACGGTGGCCGAACGGATCACCACCAGTGACGTCGCCTGCCTCGGCGTGAGGCCGAGGGTGCGTAGGAGGACGAGATCCTGCCGATGCGCACGCAGTGCCGTGGCGGCGAGTGTCAGCAATTCGGCGAGGCCGATCAGCGCAAGGAGTGCAACCAGTCCGATCACTGCAGCGCGCAGGGTGCCCAGGTTGGTGAGACCTGGAACGGTCTGCGCCGTGAGGCGGTCCGGGTGGGACCCGGCGACGCTGTCCGCCCGGGCCCCGGGGCGAAGGGTGACGGCGTAGTAGTCGGGTGCGGGCTGGGAGGCGTCGGCATCGGTGAGGGCGTCCAGGGTTGCGGTGATGACGCGTCCGCCGCGGTCGGGCTCGATGGTCCGACCGACGATGTGCAGGATGCGCGGGGTGCCATCGATCGTGATCCGAGTCCACTGGCCGACGTGGATGCCGAGCAGGTCGAGCGCTCCCTGCCCGGCGACGGCTTCGTTGGATGAACGCGTGGTGCGGCCCTCGACGATCTTGAAAGGGTAAGGGTGGTCGGTGGTGCCGATGGCTCTGAGGGTGACGGTGGCGGACTGACCGGGACCGAGGGCCTCCCGTTCGAGGCCGGGGTGGACGGCTGTGACGTTCGGGTCGGCGGCGAGCTGGGCGGGGAGCGGGTCGGGGGCGGGAACGGCGCGGACGGTGAGGATGTCGGCAGCCGGACCGCCCGTGAAGGTGTGGTCGAGCCTGTCGAGGGTTGACCAGGTGGTGAGCGCCAGAGTTGCGGCCGCAACCGGAACGGCGAGGCGGGCTGCCGCGAGTACGCTGCGGCGACGGCCGCGCAGAGCGCCTCGGACACCGAGGACCACCGCGGGCGGGAGTCGGTGGAGCAGGGAGAGCCGGGCGGTGCGGGGCGGGCCGTCCTCGCCCGGGGCCGGTCCGCTGGGTGGGACGGCGGGGACCCGGGAGGCACCCAGGGCGGGGACGGCAGAGGCGAAGGCGACTGCGGCAAAGCAGGCCACTGTGGCGAGGAGGCAAACTCTCGCGCCGCCGAGGAGCTCCGACCATGCTGTCCAGGGGGTGGCCGGGGCGCCGGCCTGTGGCGTGAGCGAGGGTAGTAACCGTGCCGCGGCAAAGGCACCGGCGATGCCGAGCAGCAGACCGGCGCTGGCCAGCATCAGATGTTGGAGGACGAGCATGCCCGCGATGCCACGAGGGGTGAAGCCCATGACTTTGAGGGTGGCGATGTCGCCTTGGCGGCCCCGGATCCGGCCGCCGGCCGCGCCGGCGATGGCGAGGGCGGCGGCCAGAAGGGCGGCGAGTCCGCACAGTCCGAGCAGCAGACCGGAGGGGCGGCTCTCGCGTTGGTGGGAGTCACGTGCGTCGGTCCAGGTGGCGATGTGGGTCACCTGTTCGCTGCCGAGGGCGTTGACGGCGCGCTGGGCGAAGTAGTCGGCGTCCGGCGGGTGGGCGAGTTGTAGGCCGACTGCGTGGTTGAGGCGTTCGGAGTCGGGCTGGACGAGGTCGAGGGTGGACGGTAGGACCCAGACCAGTCCTGGCCGCAGGTCGGGGTAGCGGGCTCGATCGGGGCTGTCAGCGGTGCCGAGGACAGTGAGCGCGTGCTCCCGACCGTCGGGGCCACGGACCGTGATCCGGTCGCCGGTCCGCAGCCAGGTGGCGGTGGCGAGGGAGCGTTCGAGGACGACGCCGTCGGGGTGTGCCGGGTCGAGCCAGTGTCCAGTGGCCTGAAGTGGATGGGAGAGCGAGGTGGGGGTGGGGTCGGCGGCGCGCAGGTTGAGGCTGGGTGGTGTTCCGTTGACGGGGGTTCCGGCTCGACCGGTGAGGTCAGCGGTCGTGGCGGGGTACGGTCCGGCGATGCCTGTGACACCGGGGAGCAGTGCGAGTCGGGTGTCCGCGTGGTCGGTGCGGGTCTCGATCCAGACGTGGATTCCGTCGGCGCGGGCGAACTGTCGTTGCCAGGGCCCGCTGACGCTGTCCAGGAGGGTGCCGGCCAGGAGCAGAGCAGCGGCCGTGCCGGCGGTGGCGAGGACGACAAGGAGGGCCGGAAGCCTATGGGTTCGGAGGTCCGCGCGGATCCAGCGGAGGGCGGCGCGCATCGGGTTACCCGCCGAGGTCGATGAGGGGGCCGGCGTACGGAGTGCCGGTGATCGGGGCGTCGTCGGTTATCAGACCATCGAACAGGCTGATCACTCGGTCGGCGTGGGCGGCTACCCGGGCGTCGTGAGTGACGAGCAGGATGGTCCGACCTTCATCGTGGTGGCGGGTGAGAAGGGCGAGGACCTCGCGGACACTGCGGCTGTCAAGGCTGCCGGTGGGTTCGTCGGCGAGCAGGAGGTCGGGGTCGTTGACGAGTGCCCGGGCGAGCGCCGCACGCTGGCGTTCGCCGCCGGAGAGCGTGGAGGGTGCGGCGCCGGCGCGGTCGGTCAGGCCGAGCTCGTCGAGCAGCCGCTCACGGCGTTCGCGTGCGGTGCGGGCGGGATGGCCTGCGAGCAGGACGGGTAATTCGATGTTGTCGGCGACGGTGAGGTCGGAGACCAGGTTGCCGGTCTGGAAGACGATGCCGATCCGCCGTCGACGCAGTACGGCCCAGTCGGCCTCACCCAGGGTGTCAATCCGTCGGCCGCCCAGGTGGATTTCGCCACTGTCGGGCCGCTGGAGACCGCCGAGGAGGTGGAGCAGGGTGGACTTACCGGCCCCGGATGGACCGGTGACAGCAACGAATTCACCGGCTTGGACGGTGAGGTCGACACCCCGGACAGCTTTCACTTCGACTCCGGGGTGGACGCCGAAGTGCGTCTTGGTGAGGGCGACGGCTCGTAGTACGGGGGTCGGGACATCGACCCGGCGTGTTGCGGTGTCGGCGGGCGGGCCGTTCACGTGAGGTCCTCCTGGCAGCGTTCCAGCCAGTCGAGGTCGGCCTGCAGGTGCAGAACTGCGCCCTCGATGAGCAGTTGGGAGACCCGGTTGCCGCGTTCCTGCGTCGCCATCGTGTTGAGTCCCCGGATGACGTTGAGATAGTGACGGCGCTGGTTGTTGATGAGGGTCAGCCGGTCCGCCAGTTCGGTTTCCGGGGCGAGGACGAGCTTGATGAAGAAGTCGTCTCGCAGCTGTGGTCCTTGGGTCGGTTCGGCGAGCCAGTCCGCCACCGCCTGTCGGCCGGCGTCGGTGACGGCGTACACGCGCTTGTCCGGCTTCCCCTCCTGGGAGACGTCCTGGCCTTCGATCAGACCAGCCTTCTCGAGGCGTGCGAGGGTGACGTAGACCTGGCCGATGTTGGCCCGAGGGTAAGCGGCGCCGAAGGTCTGTTCAAGGGCCTGCTTGAGCTCGTAACCGTGGGCGGGTCCCTTGGCCAGCAAGGCGAGCAGCGGTAGCCGCACTGCGAGATTCCCCTCCCTGTTCCTGCGTTCGTCCGGGCATACTCTGTCGTCAGTAGAAACGGCCTGACGGTTCGGCCGGATCACACGGTACGCGAGCCGGGGCGCGAGGCCCATCAGGCACCCGGCTGTGGCGGTAGGCGCCTCGGCCGGCACCGCTGTACGGGCAGGTTGGAGGTCGTTGCTGTGCACCGTCCAGGTCGTCGGTTACGGGGATGGGCCGCGGTTGCGCTGTGCCTGTGGTTGATGGTCGCCGGCTGCTCGCCGCCCGACGGGGCGGACCATGTCAGGACGGACGGAGTCGGGCCGGTCACGGTGGTCACCGGTCGCGACCGGGCCGGCTACATGCAGGGACTGATCGACAGCTGGAACACGGGTCACCCGGGGCAGCGGGCGACCCTGGTCGAGTTGCCGGATGCGGCGGACGAGGTACGGGCTCAGCTCGCCGAGGGCCTGTCGCGCGGCAGTGACCGGTTTGATGTGGTCAATCTGGATGTGGTGTGGACGGCGGAGTTCGCTCAGCGGCGGTGGATCGCCCCACTGGACGAGACCGAGGTGACGGCCGGGGAACTGTTGCCGTCAGCGGTGGCGACCTGCCGGTGGGAGGACCGGCTGTACGCGGTGCCGTTCACGACCAATGCCGGCTTGCTCTACTACCGCTCCGACGTGCTGACGCAGGCCGGTGAGCAGCCCCCGACCACCTGGGCCGAGCTCGAGCGGCTGGCGAAGACGGTGGCACCACGGTTCGGCCTGGCGGGCTATGCAGGTCAGTTCCTGCCGTACGAGGGACTGACGGTGAACGTGGCGGAGGTGGTCGCGTCGGCGGGCGGTCGCTTTCTGGACGATCGGGGGAAGGTCGCCGTCGACGGGCCGCAGGCCCGGGCCGGTCTGGAGTTCCTGGCACGCGGGGTGCGCGAGGGCTGGATTTCGCACGAAGCCTTGGCCTATCGCGAGGAGGAGTCACGGCAGGCGTTCCAGGATGGGCGGCTGTTGTTCCTACGAAGCTGGCCGTATGTCTACCCGCAGGCCGAAGGACCGGATTCGAAGATCGCGGGGAGGTTCGGTGTGGCCCCTCTGCCGGGCCCTCAGGGGGCCGGTGCGGCGATGCTCGGCGGTACAGACCTAGCGGTCGGGTCCGCGTCCCGGCACCAGCGGACGGCGCGCGAGCTGATCCGTTACCTGACCGGCTCCGAGGTTCAGCGCCGGGTCTTGACCGAAGGCAGGCTGCCGCCGGTGCGAATGACCCTCTACTCCGATCCGGAACTGGTTGGACGCTATCCGTATCTGCCAGAGCTGCGGCACACCCTTGAGACGGCGGTGCAACGTCCGCAGGCGCCGACGTACCAGCAACTGAGCCTGGCGATCGGCGCGGCTTCGTACGAGGCACTTCTCGGCCGAACAACCCCGGACTCGGCAGTTTCGCGGATGGCCGCCGATCTGCGCGAGATCGTGGGCGGCTAGGAGATGCCCGGCCGGCCACGCGGCTCGCTACGCCGCTTCTCATGGACGGGTGACTGCGGTAATGACCGCTCGGGAGAAGGCAGTTGCGTTGGGGCAGAAGATCATGGATGCGATCTGTGCCGACGAAGCCTATGTGCTGAAGGTGCTGGACCGGGCTCGTGTCTGACCGGGGGCGGTTGAGCGTCGGCGCACGCTCGCGACCTTCGCCGTCCCGGATTCACTGATCGCACAGACCCTGGCGTCTGTGCGCACCAGGCTCTGTGCGATCAGCGTGCGGGTCCCTCCAGCGTGATCAGCGACCGATGGGCGGCATTCCGGTGGTGGCACGCCACACCAGAGCCTGCGTGGCGGACAGGCGAACGCCGGCGGAGCGCGCGGGGAGGAACACAGCCTGTCCTGCGCTGAGCGTCGTCGTCGGGCGGCCGGGGGCGGTCACGTCGGCCTGGCCGTGAGTGCACAGGAGGATCTGGGCCGTACCCGGCCGGAGCCTGTGGCTGCGGGCCTCGCCACGAAAGACGTAGCGACTGAGGCGGAAGTCCGCGACGGCGGCGGCGTAGGCCTCCTCGCCTCCGTAATGGGCTGCGGTCGGGCTGAGCGAGTACGGCCGGTACGGGGTGAACGCGACGGTGTTCAGCAGTTCGGGGATGTCGACGTGCTTGCTGGTGAGGCCACAACGCACGACATTGTCGGAGGCGGCCATGATCTCCACACCCAGGCCCCGAAGGTAGGTGTGGGGAATGCCGGGGCCGAGGTACAAGCCCTCCCCGGGTCGCAGGAGAACGTGGTGCAACAGCAGCGCGGCCAGCACACCCGGGTCGCTGGGATGGCTGCGGGCAAGGGCGGCGTGGGCGTGCAGTTCCTGGGCGGACAACGGTGCGTGTTCGTCTGCGGCCATGCGGTCCAGTGCGGTGGCGAGGTCGCCGGTGAGACGGTGCAGCTCGGCTCGCGGCCACCCGAGCGCGCAGGTGAAGGCGGTGCGCAGAGCGTCTTGGGGTTGCCGCAGGGCTTCGGCCAAGGGTTGGAGTGCGGGCAGGTGCAGGTTGGTGATCAGACGATGGGCCTCGCCGGGTGGCTTGAATCCGCAGAGAGCCTCGAAGTCGGTCAGCGCGCAGATCAACTCCGGTTTGTGATGGGGGTCCTTGTAGGTGCGGTGCGGTGCGTCACGCGGGATGCCTGCGGCTTCCTCGCGGGCGAATCCGGCCTGTGCCTGGACGGTAGTGGGGTGGGTCTGCAGGCTGAGTGGCCGCTCAGCGGCAATCAGCTTGAGCAGGAAGGGCAGGCGCGGGCCGAACCGCGCGACGGTGTCGGCACCGAGTTCGCCGGTGGGGTCGCCGGCGATGACTCGGTCCAACGCAAGCCGCTGCTGGTCCCCCTCCAAATGAGAGGGTGCGGCGGAGTGAGCGCCCAGCCACAGTTCGGCGTGGGGGCGACCGTCAGGGAGCCGCCCTTGAAGGTGGGGGATGAGGGTTGGCGACCCCCAGGAATAGGTGTGCAAGGTGCCGGTGAGGCGGTCCACGTCTTCTTCCTTTCACCGATCCTGCGGTGTGGTGCACCCCTGGTGCTACGGGTGCACAACGCCGGGGTCCTGCTGGTCGGGCAGGGATGATCAACTACTGGGTGGTAGGGGCAGGTGGGTACCCGGGTGACTTGCGGCGCCGGGCGACGTATGAGGCGGTCCGGGACTCGGTCGGTCTCGTCGAACTCGACATCGGTGCCGCCGGGACTCTGGAATCACGAGAAGTCACCCTTGCTGACGTCGGGGGTGCTGATCATCGCCCCAGGGTGCCGAAGCCGATCGGGACGGGGTTCGGCTGGCCGGACACCCGGTGGTAGGCGGCTCCCAGCAGCGCGGCGTGTGCATCGAGGCTGACCGTCATTGGTGGCCAGGCGGCGTCGGCGGCCGCCCGGCCCTCCGCCACGAACGGGGCCAGTAGGTCCCAGGAGGCGGCGATGGAGCCGCCCACGACCAGAATGTCGGGGTCGAAACCGGCCAGCACCGGGGCCAGGGCGCGGCCCAGGCCGCGGTAGGCGTGACGAAGTACTGCGGTGGCGGCCGGTTCGCCGGTGCGGGCGCGGGCGCAGATCTGGGCGACGTCCAGGCTCTGCCCGGTCAGCCGGCGGTACCCGCGACGCACCGCGGCGCGGGAGACGGTCTGTTCCAACGGCGCGCCGTCCAGGTCGAGCAGGTGGACGCGTCCTCCTGGCGGCAGGCCTGGGTGCTCATGCACCAGTCGGCCGTCGGCGAGGAACGCGGACCCGATTCCGCTGCCCAACGTCAGCGCCGCGCAGCGGACGGCGCCCGTGACGTGACCGCAGACCCATGCCCCCAACAAGAAGGCCTCGGCGTCGTGGCAGAAGGCGATGTCCGTCGGGGGGCATCCGAGGCGGGCCGCCAGCGCCCCACGCAGGTCCATGCCGGAGAGTTCACCGAATTTGCCGCCCGGCGCGAAGCAGGCCACGCCACGGTGGTAGTCGAACGGGTCGGGGATGGCCACGCTCCAGGCGGTGCCCCCCGGTGTGTCGGTGGCGCGGGCGGCCGCAGCGAAGGCATCCAGGACGGCATCGGCTGAGCCTTCCGGAACCGGCAGGCGCGTGACGGGCCCAGCCAGCTCCCAGCGAGCGGTGTCGACCAGCCCGGAGGTGACATGAGTGCCACCGATCTCGAGCACCGCGACCAGGCCGGCCGGCGCGGACCGGGCGCTCACACCAAGCCCCCTGCGGTGAGTGCGCGGGTGCGCGGGTGGACGGGGAACAGGCCGGCCACCGACTTACCGGCCACCTGGAGCGCCAGCTCGGAGAACATCGCGTTCGCCCAGCCGAACCACGCCCGGGTGAAGCGGGCGGGGTCGTCGGCGTGGAAGCTCTCGTGCATCAACCCGGTGCCGGCCGTGGTACCGGCAAGCACCGCGAGCGCCCGTTCCGCGTCCCCGGTCAGCCCCTGCGCGGCCAACGCGAGCGGCCAGATGTGGCCCGGCGGGGTGTGCGGGCTGCCGATACCGTTGGCATGCCGGCCTCGGTAGAACCAGGGGTTGGCCTCCGAGAGGATCAGCTCGCGGGTGGCGACGTAGAGCGGGTCGTCAGCCGTGCACCAGCCCGCCAGCGGCAGGCTCAGCAGACTGGGCAGGTTGGCGTCGTCTCCGATCAAGTACCCACCGAGGCCGTCCACTTCGTACGCCAGCACCCGCTGCCCGGCGTGCTCGACGACGCCGTGGCGGGCGATGCCGGTGTCGATCTCCGCGGCCAGCGCCTGGCACTGCGCGGCCAGCACCGGATCGGCGAGTACGACGGTGGCTAGCTCGGCCAGCCCGTGCAGGCTGACCGCGGCCAGTGCATTGGCCGGGATCAGGTAACCGAAGGCACAGCGGTCGTCGCTGGGACGGAATCCGGACCAGGTCATGCCGGTGACCGCGACCGGCGCGCCACGCCCCTCCCCGGGAAGGGTGTCACCGGCGTAAGGGCCGTGCGGGCGGACGAATCGATAGTCGGAGGACGCGTGGTCCTGTTCGGTGCGCCAAAGATCCACGATGCGCCGGCCGGCCCGCGCGAAGCCGTCGTCAAGGTGGTCGGTTCGGCCCGTAGCCCGCCACAGTGCGTAGGCCAGCTGAAGCGGCGCGCACAGCGAGTCCAACTCGTACTTGCGTTCCCACACCCATCGTCCCGGCGCGGGCCGGTCGCCCGGCTCGCCGTGTTCGCCGGTAGGCCCGTCGTTGAAGGCGTTGGCGTACGCGTCGTGCAGCACCATGCGGGTCTGGCGACGTGAGACCGCCACCAGTGCGTCCGCCACCTGCGTGTCCTCCCCCGCGGCTGCCAGGTACGGGCGGACCTGGGCGGTGCTGTCACGCAGCCACATCGCGGGGATGTCGCCGGTGGCCACGAACACCTCCCGCGGCTGGGCACCTCCAGCGGTGGACCAGCGCATCGCGGTGGTCCAGGTGTTGAGCAGGCAGTCCCGCACCAGGGGCGCGGCTGGATGCCCCGCCAGCTTCCGGACGGTCTGCGCCGCCAGGTCCTCCAGCGAGTCCGGCGCGATCCATCCCTCGCCGTTCGGGAACGTTTCCATCACGGGCATTGACTCCTTTGGAATCGGTGGTCCACAGTGTCGGCATCCAAGAGGGCGCTACAACCGGACGCCGGTAACGTTTCCAACTATTGGAAACGTTACCGCACCAGCAAGGCCAGCGAACAGGCCCACTTGGGGACGCACCAAGCGCAAGGAGAGCCGTGAGTACAGGCCAGACGCATGCAAAGACTTCGGGAAAGCGCCGGCTGCGATTGCGGGCGCAACGCCGGACCACATCGGACGCCCGGGCCGCCTACGCGTTCATGGCCCCGGCAATCACGGGCTTCTGTGTGTTCGTGCTGTATCCGCTGATCCGCTCGGCCTACTTCGCACTGACCCGCTACAACGGCCTGTCGGATCCGCAGTTCGTGGGTCTGGCCAACTTCCGTTACATGTTCCACGACGACCCCTCGTTCTGGCCGTCGGTGCGCGCCACGTCCTACCTGGTTCTTCTGTATGTGCCCGCGTCGCTGGTCATCGGCCTGGCGCTGGCCATGTTCTGCAATCAACGCCTCAGGGGCGTCAAGTGGGTGCGCACCCTGCTCTACCTCCCGGTAGTACTGCCCGTGGTGGCCACGATCACCCTGTGGAAGTTCGTCTTCGACCCACAGGTGGGGCTCGCGAACATGGTGGCCGGGTGGCTGCACCTGCCCACAAGTCTGTGGCTGTCCTCGCCGTCAATGGCGATGCCGTCCGTGGTGATCGTCATGCTCTGGGGAGTGGGCAGCACGATGATCATCTTCCTGGCAGCACTCCAGGCGGTGCCCACAGAACTGTACGAGGCGGCGAAGCTGGACGGCGCCTCCTCACGAACCGTGTTCTTCCGGATCACCCTGCCGATGATCAGCCCCATCCTGTTCCTGCAAGTGGTTCTACAGGTCACCACCGCACTGCAGAGCTTCAACCAGCCGAAGATCCTCACGGGCGGCGGGCCGGGTTTCAGCACCGACGTACTGATGCTGTCCATCTACAGCCACGGCTTCTCGACCCTGGGCCAGATGCCCCAGCTCGGCTATGCCTCGGCGCAGGTGTGGGTGCTGTTCCTGGTGATCGTCGCGATCGTGGCGGCCACCGCCCGCTTCTCCTCGATTTGGACCTACAGTGACCATGCTTGATCAGCCGAAGGTACTGGCCACGCCGGCCCACCGAACGTCAGTCACCGCTCCCCGCCGCCGACGGCTGGCGCGTCGCACATCGTGGTACGCCACCGCCCTGTTCATCTGCTCGGTCATGCTCCTGCCGATCCTGTGGATGGTCACCGTGGCCCTCAAGGGACACGCCGCGGTCTTCCAGGTGCCTCCCAAGCTACTGCCGGACCAGTACCACCTGGAGAACTTCGTCAACGGCCCCGCTGCCATCGGCTTCCCGCACCTTCTGCTCAACTCCGTCATCATCACCGGCCTGTCCGTGATCGGCGGCGTGCTGACCTCACTCATGACCGGTTACGCACTCGCCCGGATCAGGTTCCGGGGCAACCGGCTGTGGTTCTACCTCTTCGTCGGCAGCATGCTACTGCCGCCGGTGGTCGGGATCATTCCGCTGTTCCAGCTGTTCAAGGACATCGGCTGGTACGACACCTGGCTGCCCCTGATCGTGCCGGCGTGGCTGGGCGGGAACCCGCTGTTCATCTTCCTCGCACGCCAGTACTTTCTGGCCATCCCCTACTCCATCGACGAAGCCGCCAAGGTCGACGGAGCCGGCCACCTGCGGATCTTCTTCCAGGTCATGCTCCCGATGACACGCCCCGCGTGGATCACCATGGCCATCCTGGCCTTCCAGATGTCCTGGAACGACTACCTGAACCCGCTGATCTACCTCTACTCGCCCGAGAAGTGGACGCTGAGCGTTGGCATGGCCTCCTTCATCTCACCCTTCGCGGGCCAGACTCCGGACTGGAACCTGTACATGGCAACCAACCTGCTGTACATGGTCCCGCCGCTCGCCGTGTTCTTCCTGGCCCAGCGCTACTTCATCGAGGGTCTGAGCGCCCTGGGTATCAGCCAGCGCTGAACACGTCACCACCGATCAATCATGCACGCACACCTCCCCACCCCCTTGAAAGGACACCGACATGAGGACGCGCACGCTGGTCCTGGGCACCTGTCTGGCCGTCACCGCGGCACTCACCGCCACCGCCTGCGGCAGCGGCGGCACCAAGGGCACCTCCGCCACTGGCCCGGTGACCGTCACCCTGATGACCTGGGAGTCGGCGGGGACCAATGCCGCCATCGACAAGGCCCTGGCCGATTTCCACGCGCCGGGCATCACGGTCAAGCGCCTGGACACCCCCAGCGGCAACTATGCCGACAAGCTCGCCGCCCTCACCCAGGCCCACCAGCTTCCAGACCTGTTCTGGTGCGGCAACGACACCGAGCAGCAGTACGCCAGCCAGGGACTGCTGACCGATTGGAGCTCCCGCCTGGCCGCCGACACGCAGCTGGCGGGCGGCTTCGCCCCCAACGTGCTCGCCAACTGGAAGTCGCCCAAGGGCAAGCTCGGCGGCCTGCCCTCCCTGCTGAACACCTACGGGGTGTGGTACAACGCGGACGCGTTCACCGCCGCCGGCCTGCCCCTGCCCAAGGCCGGGTGGACCTGGGACGAGATGTACCGCGACGCAGCCGCACTGGCCCACAAGGACGGGGCCAGCTACGGCCTGATAGCCGACAACATGACCTCCACAGACGGCCCCTTCACGCTCAGCACCTACGCCTTGTCCCAGGGGCAGGACGGCTTCACCGACAACGCCAACAACCCCACCAGGGCCACCATCAGCCCTTCCTTCACCGAAGGCGTCACCAAGCTCGCTGCCGCGATCAAGGCAGGCGACGTGGCCCCGCCCGGCTACGACGCCGCCAACGCCCAGTCCCTCCTCGCCGCCGGCAAGCTTCCGATGCTCTTCTCCGGCCAGTGGCTCGCGGCCGGCTTCATCGCCAACAAGCCCTCGGTCAACGTGGGCTTCGCCCCCATGCCCCAGAACGGCACCCCGGCCACCCTCTACGACGCCGTCGGCGTGTGTACCCCCTCGGCCACCACCCACCCCGACGCCACCTTCCAGGTGCTCAAGTACCTCGACACCACCGTTTGGTCGAAGGTGCTGCCCTCCTCGCCGGTGGCGCCCCCGGCCTTCACCGGCGCCCAGAGCGCCTACTTCGAGGCCCTGGCAGCGGCCGACATGCCCACGGTTGCCACTGCGGTCAAGGCCGGCTTGGACACCACCGCCACCAGCGGGGTGCGCTTCACCACCAACTGGGCCGCCCAGTACAACGACCTGGTCAAGGCATACTGGCAGCCCGTGCTGGCCGGCGGCCGCCCCGTCTCGGACCTGTACACCATGGCCACCAAGATCAAGGGACTGATCCAGTCCGGCGGCAACGGCTGACCACCCCGGCTGGATCCGGCCGGCCCGCCTCCCACGGCGGGCCGGCCCTCCGCCCCCCGGGAAACCGCTGCCGTTCCCCCATCCGTCATTTCACCGGGCCACGACCGGCCGAAGCCCTCTCGCAGTCGCCGCCTTGCGCTTGAGGCCGGTCGGGCCCGACGACACCACCTCACTCACGCAGTGGAAGCGATTCCACCGTGCGCTCGCTAAGATCACCAGCAACCCGCGCAGACACGCCCCCCTGGAAAGACGGTAACCGCCATGACCGACCGCCCCGCCAACAGGCCAGCTGCGCGGCCCACCATGCGCGACGTGGCCCTGCGGGCCGGCGTAGGCCTGGGAACCGTCTCCCGAGTCGTCAACGCATCAGGCGCCGTCAAACCCGCCACCGCGGCCCGTGTCCAGGCCGCGATCGACGAACTGGGCTTCCAGCGCGATGAGATCGCGCGCGCGCTGCGTCCCGGACAGCACTCGCGCACCATCGGCCTCTTGCTCGGTGACCTCACGAACCCCTTCTACGCCTCGTTGGCCAAGGCCGCCGTCGACATCACAAGCCGCGCCGGATACGCCGTGGTGATGGCCACCGTCGACGAAGATCCTCGCGCCGAGCGCCGCGCCATCAACGAGCTCATCGGCCGCCGCGTAGCCGGTCTCATCATCGTCCCCGACCAGGGCAATTACGGATTCCTCAAGCCCCCGGGGGGACGGGAGGGCACACCCGTGGTATTCGTGGACCGCCCCGCCAACGGCATCGACGCCGACGTAGTGGTTTTCGACAACGAACGTGGGAGCCATCTGGCCACCCGACACCTGATCGACCACGGCCACCGCCGGATCGCCATCGTCGTCGCCCCCTCCTACTACACCACCGGCCTTCGTGTCCGCGGCTACCGTCGCGCCCTGCGAGAGGCGGGCATTCCCGTCGACGACCACCTCATCCTCAAACTGCGCCACGGCACGACACAAGAAGCCACCGAAGCCACCCGCACCGCTCTCGCGCTCGACGACCCGCCCACCGCGGTCTTCTCCACAACCAACTTCCTCACCGAAGGCGTACTGCGCGTCACCCTGCCGCACATCCGCCCGCTGGCCGTCATAGGCTTCGACGATTTCCGCCTCGCCGACCTGCTGCCGACGCCCGTCTCCGTCGTTACCGCCGACACCGAGGAACTCGGCCGCCGCGCCGCCCAGCTGCTGCTGCGCCGCATCGACGGAGACACCCGTGCCCCCGAGCGCATTGTCCTGCCCGTGGAGCTGATCGCTCGAGGCAGCGCCGAGATCCCTCCGGCCGACGCCTGAACAGGTAGCCCTCATCCGCTCAGTCTCCGGCATCCCGATCGTGGCTTCGTTCCGGGCCACCGCACCCGGGTCTCGGCGAGTGGCTGACCTGCTCCCCGTATGGGCGGCCCTACAGCTGGCGTGCGACGAGCAGACCACTACGCCCTGTGACGCACCGGGGCAACCCGTAGCGGCTTGCCCGCCGCCATGCCCGCCGCTTCTCCCGATGCTGATCACGCGGAGTCGCGCCGGGCTGGCTCACGGTGGTTGCTCCAGGCCGGCGAGGCAGTGCGCTCCGCTCAGGGTTCGTGAGGGGGTACCACCCACTACCACCCAAGCCTTCGCGTGACCTGCGTCACTTCTGCCTCGCACACCACAGCGCCCATTGGCGTTACGCCGGCATTTCACCGCTGGTAGCTGCACGGTTCTGCCGGAAAGTCACCAGCGAGTTCGGCAGTTGAGACGTCCATGGATCCAACGAGAGGTCATTTGGCATGCCTTGACCAAGAGTTGTGGATCAAAGAACCATACGTGGCCATGACCCCATCCCTTCGGACGGGCCTGCCGGTGCTCATCGCCTGCAGCCTCGTCATATCCGTCATGGGCGCCGCCGCGTCCGCCGTTCCCTCGTCGTCGCACAACCGACCCGCACCGGTCTCACAGGAGCAGGCCGGCCGGGAAGCCATCGCCGCCGTCCATGCAACACCGGAAGCCTCGCGGGCCGGAACGGACGACGCCTTCAGCACTCGCCGTGTCCAGGTGGAGGCCAACGGCACCCGGCACGTCCATCTCGACCGCACCTACCGCGGTCTGCCGGTGCTCGGCGGCGACGTGATCGTCCACTCGGCCGCCGACGGGCGGCTCGATTCCGCCTCCCTCACCCTTGCAGCGCCTCTCAACCTCTCGACCACACCCACGGTGACGGCCGATCAGGCGATCGCCACCGCTCTCAGCCGCTTCACCGGCACCAGGACGGACACCAGCGCCACCCTCAAGATCGACGCGCTCGGCGCCGACCCGCGGTTGGTCTGGGAATCCGTCATCGAAGGCACGGCTCCGGACCAGGCTCCCAGCCGTTTCCACGTGCTCGTCGACGCCCTCACCGGCCAGGCGGGCGCGAGCTGGGACACCTACTCGAGCTTCCTGCACGACCACCCGGTCGCAGAACAGTCGAAGCCCGCCGCTGCAACTCGGAGTCACCAGGCCACCGCCGACGCCGCCCCCACAGGCGCCGGAACGACCGCGGCGGGTGCGCTCGGGACCGGGCACGGTTTCCAGGTCGGCAACGTCAGCCTCTCCAGCAGCCGCAACTCAAATGGCTACACCCTCATCGACCCCAATCGCGGCAACGGCGAGACCCGTGACGCCGGCAACCGGACGGCGCCCCGGATGCATCCCCCGGCCGGCTGGGGCACCGCCTTCACCGACAGCGACAACGTCTGGGGCAACGGCGCCCTCAACGACCGCGCCACCGTAGCCGTCGACGCCCACTACGGCATCCAGGCCACCTGGGACTTCTACAAGAACGTCCTCGGCCGTAACGGTATCCGCGGCGACGGCGTCGGTGCCCGCTCCTTCGTCCACTACGGTACGAACTACCCCAACGCCGGCTGGGACGACGCCTCCTTCTCCATGATCTACGGGGACGGACCCGGCGGCTCCGCGCCCTTCACCCAGATCGACGTGGCCGGCCACGAGATGACCCACGGCGTCACCGCCGCCACGGCGGGCCTCGTCTACAGCGGCGATGCCGGTGGCCTCAACGAGGCCACCTCCGACATCATGGGCACGATGGTGGAGTTCAACGCGGCCAACCCGGCCGACACTCCCGACTACCTGATCGGGGAGAAGCTGAACATCCACGGCAACGGCACGCCGCTGCGGTGGATGGACGACCCCGCCAAGGATGGCAGGTCCGTCAGCTGCTGGTCCGGGAGCACCAGGAACCTCGACCCTCACTTCTCCTCCGGAATCGGCAACCACTTCTTTTATCTGCTGGCGGTCGGATCCGGCTCCTCCAACTGGGGCACCAGCCCGACCTGCAACAGGTCCAACCTCACCGGCATCGGCAACAACGACGCCACCCGGATCTGGTACCGCGCCCTCACCACCTACATGACCAGCAACACCGACTACCCGGGCGCCCGCACTGCGACGGTCAATGCCGCACGGGATCTCTTCGGCAGGAACAGCACCCGCTGCCGCGCGGTAGAGGCGGCCTGGAGCGGTGTCGGAGTCGCCCCAACGGCCAGCACCTGCAACGGGTGACACCGGCAACTACGTGAAGCGCCGACGCCCGGGCGAAAGCCCAACGGCAGGCACGGCCTTCCAGGAGACATGAGGCAGCCATGGGCGCCGACCTACGGTCGGCGCCCATGAGCATGTCCACCAAAGATCTCCAAGGCTTGGCACGGGCCCTTGCCCCCGACCGGTCACAAGGCATCCGTCCTCAGATCTACCTACATGTTAGGTATGGACGGTCGTCGATTTATCCCAATAGAAGCCAAATATCCGCGCATCGAGCAGAGTTGAACCCCTGGACGACATCCTTGCGGCATACATAACATGCATGCATCTCTGCCGCTTGGGACAGCACGCGCGGAGAACATGCCCCGCACGGCGACTACGCCCTCATTGAGGTGACACATGCTCAGGACCTCCCCGCCCGGCGACCTTTCGGCCGCCCCCGACCAGGGCTCGATCATCACGGCCCCCGAAGCGGATGCGGCACCGGACCGCGCCTGGTGGCGTGACTCGGTGATCTACCAGGTCTACGTCCGCAGCTTCCAAGACTCCGACGGTGACGGCATCGGTGACCTTCCGGGGGTCCGCGCGCGGCTGCCGTATCTCAAGCGGTTGGGAGTCGACGGCATCTGGCTCAACCCGTTCTACGTCTCACCGCAACGCGACCACGGCTACGACATCGTCGACCACTGCACCGTCGACCCGCTGTACGGCACCCTGGCGGACTTCGACGACCTCGTCGAGGACTGCCGGTTACTCGGACTGAAGATCATTCTGGACATCGTCCCCAACCACTGTTCGAGCGAGCACGCGTGGTTCCGGACCGCCCTCGCCGCCGTGCCGGGCAGCCCCGAGCGTGCACTGTTCCACTTCGCCGACGGACGGGGTGAACACGGCGAGCTGCCTCCCAACAACTGGCGGGCGATGTTCGGAGGCCCTGCGTGGAGCCGGGTACGGGAGACGGACGGCAGCTGGGGCCAGTGGTACCTGCACCTGTTCACCCCTGAGCAGCCGGACTTCAACTGGCGCCATCCAGCGGTCAGCACCGAGTTCGAGCGGGTGCTGCGTTTCTGGCTGGACCGCGGCGCCGACGGCTTCCGGATCGATGTCGCCGCAGGCCTGTACAAGCACCCCGACCTGCCTGACTCCCCCGACCCCTGGGCGGACGAGCGCACCCGAGACTCGGTCAACCCACTGGCCTGGAACCAGCCCGAGGTGCACCGGATCTGGCGGGACTGGCGGGCAATTTGCGAGGAGTACACCGCCCGCGACGGCCGCGATCGGCTACTGGTGGGCGAGGCATCCGTTCCCACACCCGCCGAGCAGGCCGCCTACCTGCGCCCGGACGAGCTCCACCAGGCGTTCTTCTTCCACCTCCTGCATGCCCCGTGGGACGCCACACACTTCCACCGCGTCATCGATGCCGCAGTCCGCGATATCACCGCCACCGGCTCGACCGTTACCTGGGTACTCAACAACCACGACCAGGTCCGCACCACCACCCGCTTCAGCGGAACCGACGAGCTCTGCGGACCGGCCCGAGCCCGCGCCGCCGCCCTGTTGATGCTGGCGCTCCCCGGCGCCGCATACCTGTATCAGGGCGAGGAGCTCGGCCTTCCCGAGGTCCACGATCTCCCGGACCAGGTCATCACCGACCCGATCTTCCACCGCACCGGGAGCCGCGACGGTATCCGCGACGGCTGCCGGGTGCCGCTGCCGTGGTCAGGCCTGGAACCGCCGTTCGGATTCAGCCCGGACAGCTCCAAGCAACCCTGGCTGCCCCAGCCCGCCCATTTCGCCGCCCACACCGCCGCGCAGGTGCTCGCGGACACCGGATCGGTCTGGCACCTCTATCGCGAGGCCCTGAGTCTGCGGCGCGCACTGCCACAACTCGGCGAAGGAACACTGCGCTGGCTCGACACCCCGCCCGGGGTACTCGCCTTCGTTCGCGGCGAGGGACTCCTGTGCGCCGTCAACTTCGCCGACGTGCCCGCTCTCGCACCGGTCGACGGGACACCACTGCTCGCCAGTGGCCCCTGCCCGCCAGGCGTCCTGCCGGCCGGCACCGCCGCCTGGTGGATCAGCGACACGCACACACTCTGACGGTACGTCAGTTCTGCACTGAACCAGATCAGTTTCCGGCTCAGCGACTCGGGACCACCCCCCGGAGCTGTGCCGCAGCGAGAGGACAATCCCCATGCGTTTCCCACGAGCCGCCGTCGCACTGACAGCATCACTCTGCCTCGCCGGCACTGCCACCGCCTGCGGCGGCGGCCAGCCCGATGACGAAGCAAGGGGCAAGCCGCTGAGCGGACAGACCCTCAGCGTCGCTGCCACCTGGACCGGCGTCGAGCAGAAGCACTTCCAGCAGGTACTGGATGCATTCACGGCCAGGACCGGTGCCAAGACCGTCTACATCTCCACCGGCGACAACGTGTCGACCCTGGTAGGAAGCAAGATCGAGGGCGGCGACCCGCCGGACGTAGTGATGATGCCGCAGCTGGGCGTGCTCCAGCAGTTCGCTCGCAAGGGCTGGCTCGACCCGCTCCCGCCCACCGTCGCGGGCCACCTGGAGCACGACTTCGCCAAGGTCTGGACTGACTACGGCACCGTTGACGGCAAGCTGTACGGCCTGTACTTCAAGGCCGCTCACAAGTCGACGGTCTGGTACAGCCCTTCGGCCCTCGAAGGAGCCGGCGTCAAGCCGCCCGCCACCTTCGACGAGCTGCTGAAGGCCGGCCACGCCATATCCGACAGCGGCCTGGCTGCCTTCGCCGTAGCCGGCGAGTCCGGCTGGCCGCTCACCGACTGGTTCGAGAACGTCTACCTCTCCCAGGCCGGCCCGGAGAACTACGACAAGCTCGCCACTCACCAGCTACCGTGGACCGACCCCAGCGTCGTCAATGCCCTCACCACCCTCGGAAAGCTCTTCGCCGACCAGCAGCTGGTGGCCGGAGGCTCAAATGGCGCCCTGCAGACCGACTTCCCCGAGTCCGTCCAGCAGGTCTTCGGCAACCAGCCCAAGGCCGCCATGGTCTACGAGGGAGACTTCGTCGGCACCGTCATCTCCGGCGAGCTGAAGAAGAAGGTCGGTGAGGACGCCAAGTTCTTCCCCTTTCCTGCCGTCGGCACGGGCAAGCCACCCGTGGTCGGTGGCGGAGATGCGGCCGTCATCCTCAAGGACGCCAAGCACAAGGAGGCCGCCCAGCAGCTGCTCGAGTACCTCTCCACCCCGCCGGCCGCAGCCGTGTGGGCCAAGGCCGGCGGCTTCCTCTCCCCCAACAAGGCTCTCGACAGCGCCAGTTACCCTGACGCCACCACCCGGCAGACCGCAGAGTCATTGATCGCCGCAGCCAACACCTTCCGCTTCGACCTCTCCGACCAGACCCCCGCAGCCTTCGGCGGAACCCAGGGCAGCGGCGAATGGAAGATCCTCCAGGACTTCCTCGCCAACCCCGGCGACGTGATGGGCACCACACAGCGCCTCGAAGCCGCCGCGACCGCCGCGTACAAGAACTGACGGGCCGACCGACCATGGCTCGCACCCGTCCCGCCGGCGTCGGGGCCGCCCTGCGGCGCCGAAGCCTGGCCTTCGCCTTCCTGCTCCCCGCCCTCGCCCTGCTCGGCGCGTTCGTGCTGTACCCCATCGGCTGGTCCGTGGTCCGCAGTCTCTTCGACGCCTCCGGCACCGGCTTCGTCGGGCTTCGCAACTACCAAACGGCCTTCACCGACGACGCCAATCTCACCGCGCTGCGCAACAGCGCCATCTGGGTCGTGGTCGCGCCCGCCCTGGTCACCGCGATCGGCCTGGTCTTCGCCGTCCTCGCGGAGAAGGTCCGTTGGGGCACCGCTTTCAAGCTGTTGGTGTTCATGCCGATGGCGATCTCATTCCTCGCCGCCGGCATCACCTTCCGTCTGGTGTACGAACAGGACCCGCAGCGCGGCGTCCTCAACGCCGCCGCCGTCGCCGTGCACGACACCTTCGAACCCGACACCACGTACCCCGGCGCCCGGGCACGCCCCGGAGGGTCCGCCACCGCCCAAGCCGACGGCTCGATCCGCGCCGCTGACACGCCCGCTGCAGCCGTTGTCAACCTCCCCCTGGTCGGGCTGAAACCCACTTCGCTGCCCGCCGCCGCGCAACCCGCCGCCACCAACCTGACCGGCACCAGCGACGCCGAACACGACGTCCACGGGGTGGTCTATCTGGACCTCCTCCCGGGTGGAGGCGGCACACCCGGCGCAGTCGATCCCGGAGAACGCGGAATGCCCGGCATGCGGGTCGAACTCCGCGACGGAGCCAAGACAGTGGCAACCACGACCACTGCCCCGGACGGTAGCTTCCGGTTCACCGGGCACACCGCTGGTACCGTCTCGTTGCCCGCGGAGAACTTCGCCGCCCCGTACCGCGGCATCGCCTGGCTCGGCCCCGCCCTGGTCACCCCGGCCATCATCGCCGCCTACATCTGGATCTGGGCCGGCTTCGCCATGGTCATCATTGCGGGCGGCCTGGCGAACCTACCCCGCGAAACCCTGGAAGCCGCCCGGATGGACGGCGCCGGCGAATGGCAGATCTTCCGCCGAATCACCGTGCCGCAGCTCGCTCCCGTCCTCGGTGTGGTCCTCGTGACCATGGTGATCAACGTGATGAAGATCTTCGACCTGGTCTTCATCATCGCCCCCGGGCCCGTTCAACAGGACTCCGCCGTACTTGCCTTGCGGCTGTGGCTGGTCTCCTTCGGCGGCGGCAACGACCAAGGACTCGGCAGCGCCCTCGGCGTCCTCCTGCTCCTCCTCGTCGTCCCCGCCATGGTCGTCAACATCCGCCGTTTCCGCAGGAGCCCGCGATGACCAAGCCGCTCCCCCGCAGTACAGCCTCCCACCACCCCGTCGTCGCAACACCGACACGCCGTCCAAGCCCGGCTGCCAGACTCGCGCGCTTCACCCGCGGCGGCCTGGTCCAGGCAGTACTGCTCCTGTGCGCCGCACTCTGGCTCACGCCCACATTCGGCCTACTGGTCACATCTCTGCGCCCCAAGGAGGACAGCAGTGCCTCCGGCTGGTGGACCGTGCTCAACTCACCCGCCAGGCTCACCCTCGACAACTACACCGCCCTGCTCTCCGGTGGAAGCGAGGTCATCGGGGCGTTCTGGAACACCGTCCTCATCTCGGTGCCGGCCACCCTGCTGACCGTCGCCCTCGCCGCGCTAGCCGGATACGCCTTCGCCTGGCTGGACTTCCCCGGTCGGGACTGGCTCTTCCTCACCGTGGTCGGCCTGTTGGTGGTGCCGGTCCAGATCGGCCTCATCCCCGTGGCCAAACTCCTCGGAGCGATCGGCCTGTTCGGCACTGTCCCCGGCGTCGTTCTCTTCCATGTTGCCTACGGGCTGCCGTTCGCCGTCTTCCTGCTCCGCAACCAGTTCCTGGAGATCCCTCAGGAGATCCTTGAAGCCGCTCGAATCGACGGCTGCAGCGAATGGACGGCATTTCGCCGACTCGCCCTGCCCCTGGCCGCGCCAGCCCTCGCCTCACTGGCCATCTTCCAGTTCCTCTGGGTCTGGAACGACATGCTCGTCGCCCTGGTGTTCGCCGGTAACGACTCACAGCCGCTGACCGTCCTACTGCAGTCCCAGATGCGTCAGTTCGGCTCCAACCTCGACGTGCTGGCCTCAGGCGCCTTCCTGTCACTGCTGGTACCAGTGATCGTCTTCTTCTCCTTCCAGCGGTACTTCGTCCAGGGTGCGATGGCGGGCTCCGTCAAGTAGGCGAAGCCCCGCAAGCCTGCCCGTGCCGGCCGAACACCGGCTCCCTGACCGGCTGCAGCATCCTTTGGCGCTCTGCGGCGCGGTGTCCATCAGACCGAGCTCGCTCGTTCGCCTGAAACCCACGGCGCGGCCGAGGGCAGGAGTCCGCTCCCGCCCTCGGCCGTCGCACTCTGCCCCGACCCGTCGATGGACGAAGCCCGGATGAGTAAGGCACTGAAGGCCATCTTCGCGGTGCCCAAGAGACTCTTCATTGTGCGTATCGGCTTTCCTCTCTCACGAGTCGAGCCTTCTTGCTCGACTTGCAGCCCTCAAGCGGAATGCGCGGACACTGCTTTTGCTTGATCTCCTCGAACAATCGTGCGAAGGGGGCTGCGTGAGCGATCTCAAGGTGTTTCGGCTCGGGGCGGACGGCCAGGACGAGGAGCTGCGCGGCACGCAGGTGACGCTGGAGGTGCAGCTCCAGCGGCGGGTGGAGGCCGGGATGGAGCGCATGCTCGGCATCCGGTTTCTGGCGTCGGAGTACTCGACCGGTCCGTGGCACCGAGGGCGGGTGGACTCGCTCGGCCTGGACGAGAACGGCGTGCCGGTCGTCGTCGAGTTCAAGAAGGGCAACGACAGCGGGGTCGTCTCACAGGCCCTGTCCTACCTCATCTGGTTGAAGTCCTGCCGGCCCGAGTTCGAGGCCCTCGTCCGGCAGAAGTTAGGCGAGAAGGCAGCCGATTCGGTCGACTGGCGTATGCCCCGAGCTCTGTGCATTGCAGCCGGGTATTCGCACCACGACCGGGTCGCGGTCGGCGACCTTGGGCGGCACTGGCCGATCGAACTGGTCCGTTACCGGATCTTCGACGGCGGGCTGCTGTGCCTCCAGCTCGTCGAGCCGGTGTCCGCCGCGGTCAGCACTGCGGTGGCGCGCAGAGCGAACACGTCCGCGACGCCGCCGGCTGCCGCCCGAGTGGCGGAGCTGCCGATCGCCGGTGAGGCACCCGCGTGCCTCCGGGCCCTGTACGGCGAGCTTGACGCAGTGCTCACCGGAGCGGGCGGGGTGGAGATCGTCCCCCTGCGCCACTACATCGCCTACCGTCGCTTGCGAAACGTGGCAAGCGTGATCTTCCGGCCGTCCGCCTCGCACCGGGCGATCCTGCTGTACCTGCGGCTAGACCCGGACACGGTCGAACTCTCGGAGAGCTTCACACGCGACATGCGCGGAATCGGGCACCTGGGCACCGGGGATCTGGAGGTACGGATCTCCTCGACAGCCGACCTGAAGAGGGCGGTCCCGCTGATCCGACGGGCGGTCCAGGCGGCCTGATGAAGGCGTGCGGGCGGCTGGAGCTAGATACTCCAGCCGCCCGTCCGTGTCTACTCCCCCGTCGGAACCTCCTGTCCGTGGTTCTCACAATCACGCCTCCGGTCCGGCGAGGACGAAGTCGTCCTGGGTCAGCTCTGCGCGCAGCCGTTGCTCGGCAACTTCCGCGTAGTGCGGGGAGAGCTCGATTCCCAGGAAACGACGGCCCTCGCGGAGGGCCGCGACGCCGGTCGAGCCACTGCCGACGAAGGGGTCGAGCACCACTCCGTTCTCGGGGCAGATCTGTACGAGCTGCTGCATGATCGCCAGCGGCTTCTGGGTGATGTGGACCCGGTCCTTGCGGGGCTGGCTGGCGATGAAGTGGCCGGGCAGGTAGATCGCGCGACTGTTGTCGAGGGTGCCCTTGACGCCCCAGGTGATGAACTCGGCGGACTGCTTGAAGCCTCCCTTGCGGGGCCGGCTGGCGGGCTTGATCCAGGGGAGGGTGCCCTGCCAGGTCCAGCCGGCCATCTGGAGGGCATCGCACGTGGTCGGCTCCTGGCGCCAGTCGGAGAAGACCATCGCGACCGCATGCTCTGTGGAGGCGCGGTACGCCTCGGTGAGCAGTTCGGTAAGCCACGAACGGTAGGAGCGCTGGTCTCGGTTCTCGCCAGGGAAGGTCTTCAGGTCGTGGGCGGAGTTGGACGTCACGTACTTGGCGCGGGCGTCGCGGCTTGTGCGCTCGGAGGACGTCCTGCCGCCCGAGTTGTACGGGGGGTCAGTGATGACCGCGTTCACGCTGTCGTCGGGCAGGGACCTGAGGACGGTGAGGGCGGCGCCTCGGTGGAGCGTGTAGGTCATGGGGCCTTCTCGGAGCAGGGGCGGAGGTGCTTCCGACTGCGGCTGCCGGAAGCGGGACGCCCGGGACGGTAGCCGCGATTCGCAGCCGCACCTAACGACGGTGCCCGGACCGTCCGTCGTGGCGTGCGGGTGTTTGGTGCGGCCGGAATTCGCGTCTACTGTCTCGCCATGTCAACCGGGCAAGATGCCAACTCTGCCCGCAGTGGCTCGTGTTGATCCGCTCCACTTCCCCCGATCGGACAGCGGACGGATCCCACGCCGCATTCCACCGCCCAGGGAGACCTTTCTGTTCCGGCTGAGATTACGAGCGCGGCCGGCTGCCGCGCGTGACCCGAGACCCGCGGCCGGGGACCACCGACTCCCCTGACCCGGGCCCGCCCTGAGTGGCGGATTCACCACCGGTGCGGTGCCGGCGACTTCTTCGCACGAGAGGCCGGCACCGCGTCTCCTACGAACTCCCGAGGAGCCGCTGCGATGCAGCATGCCCTGGCACAGCCATGCCTTGATCCACCCCCTGGGCGGCCCGGCTCACCGCCGCAGCGAGCGGCGACGACGATGAGGAAGTCCGCAGGTGCCCTCATCGGCCTCGTCGCCACCGGTCCCCTGCTCCTGGCCCTGCCGCTCGTGGTCGCCACGGCCGGAAGCGCCTCCGCCACCTGCGTTCCCGGCAACGAGGCCCAGACTGTGGATACCGCCGCCGTCGCCGCACAGGTCAAGGCGATCCCGAACGGGTCCAGCCCGCTCAGTGCTCCGGGCGTCGCCGGACTGGAGAAGCCGGACGAGCAGATCCCCAATGCCAAGGTCATCCAGGCCACGGGTGTCGCGTTGCACGTCCCTGTCCGCGGGCAGGTCGTCGCTCTGGCGACCGCACTCCAGGAGAGCGGTCTTCGCAACATCAATTACGGAGACCGTGACTCACTGGGGTTGTTCCAGCAGCGGTCGTCGCAGGGCTGGGGCTCGGCCGAGCAGATCATGCAACCGGTGTACGCCGCGACGAAGTTCTACGAGGGACTCAAGCAGCTCAACGGCTGGGAGTCGATGACGATCACCCAGGCCGCGCAAGCGGTACAGCGAAGTGGCTTCCCGGACGCCTACGCCAAGTGGGAGCCGCTGGCGACGGCGCTCCAGCAGGCCATCGCGCCATTGCTGACCAATCCCAGCACTGGCTCGACCGTGTCACCGGCTCCGGCACCGACCGCGCCGGGCACCGCCACCCCGTCTGCCGGTGGTGGTGGTTGTTCGACGGCGGGTGGTGACGGCACCGACTTCGGGAGCATCCCGGCCGGCTCTCTGCCGGCGGGGTATTCGGTTCCGGCCGACACGCCGGTCCAGGTGCAGACCGCGATCCGCTGGGCGCTCGGACAACTCGGCACGGCGTACCAGTGGGGCGGTACCTGTCAGGACTCGCACGGTGCAGATCCGATGGGCCGCTGTGACTGCTCCTCGCTGATGCAGATGGCCTACAAGGCCGCCGGGGTCACTCTGACCCGGACGACCTACACGCAGGTAGGCGAGGGTACCGCCGTCTCCGCCGGCACACTGAAGCCCGGCGACCTGCTGTTCACCCGGGGCACCGCCCTGCGGCCCGAGCACGTCGGGATGTTCATCGGTGGCGGGCTCGTCCTTCATGCCCCCAAGACCGGTGACGTGGTCAAGGTATCGACCCTCGCGTCCTGGCAGCCGGAGATCCTCGCTGCCCGCCGAGTCCTCTGACCGGCCATTCCCACTCCCTCTTCTCCCCCTTCTCTTCGGTGCACCCTTGCGTGCCCGGGTTCTCCATGGAGTTCGCTATGTTCCTTGCCGACGTGGTCACCCAGCTCGCCTACGACCCGGGGATCACCCCCAACGAGGGCGGCCTGCCCGGCCTCGGCGTGCTCAAGCAGGTCATGGGCAGCCTCAATCTGTTCGGGATCATCGCGGTCGTCGGCGCACTCGCGGTCAGCGCGGGTGTGTGGGCCTGGGGCCACCACTCGGGCGGCCACCAGGCCGAGGCCAACGGCAAGAAGGGCGTGCTCGTCAGCGCGGGCGCCGCGCTGCTGCTCGGTGCAGCAAACGGCGTGGTCGCCTTCTTCAGTGCCCTGGGCAGCCAGGTCAAGTGACCATACAGAAACGTTCCCTCACCTCTGTTTCCCGCAGCGGCATGTCCGGCGGCGCCCTCGTGCGCCGCCGGGCGCTGCTCGGCTCCGTGGTCCTGGTGTCGCTCGTGGCCCTGGCCGGCCTGTTCTCCTACCTCACCCGCGACAGCCGGGCGGCGAACAACCACCCCTCCGGGGCGCCGAGTTCATCATCGGCACGCGCTTCCACACAGGCGTCGGCCACGCCGGGCGGGAGGGCGGCGGCGCTGCCGGCGCCGCCGTCCACCCGCGATCCGATCGCGTTCGGGAAGGCTGCGGCAGCGGCCCTGTGGTCGTACGACACTCGGGCCTACTCGCAGCCCGAGCTGGTGGCCGCTCTTCACCGGTGGCTGACGACCGAGGGGCAGTACGTCGACGCCGACTCGGTCGAGCGCCAGGTGCCCTCGCCGCTGCTGTGGGGGCGGATGGCCGACTCCGGCCAGTTCGCCACCGCGGCCGCGGCCGAGGCGCACTTCCCGGAGTCGTTCACCCGGGCCCTGAAGGCCGATCCGGGGGCGATCACCCGGGCGTACGTCTACGCCGTCACCGTTTCCGGCAAGCAGTCGATCTCCTGGACCGGCTCGCCCGAGGGCGGCGCCGAGGACCGCTCGGCCACCCTCGCCGTCCAGTGCCGACCCGACCGTCCCTGCGCTCTGGTCGGCGTGATGCCGTCCGTCGCGCCCTGACCTCACGAAGGAGGTGCCCTTCGTGGGTGTCTGCGACATACCCCTGATGAGCCAGGTCTGCACCGTGGTGGACGCGGTGAGCTTCGTCTCCAACCCCGGCAAGTCCATCACTGACGGCATTGGTGCGTGGATCGCCAAGAGCATGGGCGAGTTGGCGTCCAGTGCCACGGACCTCGCAGCGCGGGCGGTCGACCAGACCACCGACACGAAGCGCTACACCGTTAGGCGGGCGATCAACAAGCTGGAGCGGTTCCGCGTGGTGGCGACCAGGTGCGACAATCGCTTCTACGTCTTCTCCTCGGCACCGCCACCGTCGCATCCCTGGCAATCAGGCCTCCTCGGGATGGCCAGCCCCTAGCTCACCGCTCACTGTCCCGAACGTGCTGGTCCGCCTCGACTGGGTGAGAGTGGGCATTACTGCGACCACGATAATCGGCCCGCGTAGTGCCGTATCGGCCGCACCAGTCGGCCCAGAATCATGCGGGGCTTGCTGCCCATTCACCTGGTCGGGGCGCTCTACCCACACCGGTCGACCCTGCGGACTACCCAGTGACCGCCGGGCGGCTACCCAATGACGTCGACGGAATCATCAATGCCATTTGATGCCGCCCCCTAGAATTGCGCAATGATCTACCAGAATCGTTATCGATATAGCCGCGCCTAGGCCTTGGATCGGGTCGGGGTTTCGTTTTCTCCTGGAGATGTGCCGGAAATGTCCGATAAGGGCGGGTACATGAATTCAGGGATGCTGCGAAGGTGAGACCGATGGCGACTGTGACTGCGAAAGAAGATCGGCCCGTGAGGCCTGCCGACTCGGCCAGGCGAAGCCGGACCTGGCAGCTCGCCCACCGGCCCGAATCTGCCGGTATCTCCCGGCGAGCGGCCCGCACCGCCCTCGCCGACTGGCAGGTCACCGGTAGTGCCGCCGATCAGATCGTGCTCGTCGTCTCAGAACTGGTCACAAACGCTGTCGAACACGCGCAGCCACCGATCGCCCTCCGCCTGGAGGCCCACACCGGCCGGGGATACGTGCGCGTCGAGGTAGACGACGGCGGCCCGGCCACCCGCGAGGGCGCCTGGACCGCCAGTTGCGCAGTTGGAGAGCATGGACGCGGTAACGGCATCATCGGCCTACTCGCCACCGACCACGGCAGCCGCGCCCGCACTGGCGGCGTGACGTATTGGGCGGACCTGAGCACCGAACCGTGTGCCGAGCCGAAATCGCGTCGCGGCGTGGGACGCAGGTGAGTTCGAGGGCTGACAGGTCGCGGGCCGCCGCTGTTCGGCCTGCTGGCCGGTGAACGCCTGAACCGGGCCGCCCGGCGGGCAGTGGCACGTGCCATCGCCGCGGCCGGCAGCTGATCGTCGCCCCTAGCCAGATCCTGCGGGCCGCGTGGTCATGGCGTCACGGGTGGTGTCGAGCTTCCTCAAGACGCTGGCGACGTGGTGTTCGGCGGTACGAACGGACAGGGCGAGGGCTCGGGCGATGTCCTTGTTGGTAGCACCGGTGCCCAAAAGGTCGGCGACCTGCTGTTCGCGGGGAGACAAGTCGGTGCCGTAGCTGTGACGGCCGCGGGGCACGGGGCGGTCCTGACCGACGTTGCGCAGGGTGCGTTGGCAGCGGGACACGTCGGCGGTGGCGCCTAGGCCGGTAAAGGCATCCATGGCCCTTTGCAGATGCGCGCCGGCCACCACCGGGCTGGTGGCAAGGAGGATCCGGCCAGCGTGCTCGGTGACCTGCGCGGCCAGGTACGGTCGGGGGATGGCCGCGAGCAGGCGTTGCGCCTGTTCGATCAGGTCCATGGCTGTGCCAGGGGCGCTGTCGGCGTCCAGCAGGCCGCGGCACACCAGGACCTCCGCCTGTGCAGCCGGAGCATCGAGATCGGCTGTTCCGGCCTCGGCCTGGTCGGTCAGTTCCTCGGCCTGGGCGCGATGACCGGCGGCGAGGCCGGCTTCGACGGCCACTGGGAGCAGACCGACTCCGCAGACCCAGATGTCCCGGTGCCGCAGCATTTGCAGAGCCTCCCGGATGCTCAGCCACGCGTCGTCCGGACGGCCTTCGAGCAGGTCGAGGCGGCCGAGCGCAGCGCTGCTGGCGAGATAGCCGACCGGCATATCCCTGGCGAGACAGAACGCCAGGGCGCTGCGGGCGTTGGACCATCGGCCGCGGGCCGTGTCGAGCAGTGCCAGCAGGTGTACCAACTCCACGTCGTAAACCGGCTCGGTGCTGCGTTCGATGATGGCGTCGGCCTTGTCCGCCAGCCCATTCCAGTGGCCGCGAGCGAAGTCGAGGTACAGCCGGCATTTGACGCATTCATGAGCGATCATCTGGTAGTCGGTGAGTTCGGCCAGTTCCTCGGCCTCGTCCAGCGATGTCGATGCCCTTTCGTCGAGGCCGCGCAGGTAGAAATTGTCCGCACTGTTGTACAGCGCACGGCAGCGTTGGCGCAGAATGTCGAGGTTGGCGCTCTCGCGCGGCAGTTGGTCCAGCAAGTCGTCGCCTGCGGGGTCGCCCACGAGGTGCATCAGCGAGACCTGGCTGGCGAGTACGGTGGCACGGGCTACCGGGTCGGTGCCCCGCTGGACGATCTCGGTGGCGCGCTGCATGCCCGCGAGATACCGCTCCCTGGTGTCGCTGGGCCATTGCCCCATCTTCAGGCTGGCCAGAGCGATTGCGGCCTGTTCGGGCTGCTCGACCTCCAGTTCACTGACTGCCAGCTCCAGTTGGACTGCGCCTTGCGGGTCGAGATGGTTCAGTAGTGTCCGTCCGAGATTGAGGCGGACTTCCCCGCGGACCGCCTTCGGTAGATTGGCGTCGGCGATGATTTGGCGCAGTGTGGCGACGGTTGCCTCGGGATTGGTGTTGCGAACGGCGATGCGGCTGAGCTCGATGGCGGCCCAGGTACGGGTGGCGGTGGACAGGGTGGGCTCGGCGAAGAGCTGGTTCAGCTGTTCTGCGGTGATGCCGTCGTCGCCGACCTCGATGGCGTAACGGGCGGCGGCCACTGTACGCGGGACCCACAGGGCCGGGTCGCCGAGCTGACGGGCGTGGTGGGCCAGCTGGACCAGCGGCGGCCGGCTCTCGCTGTCCAGGGCCTCGATCGCCTGTCGGTGCAGACGTGTGCGGCGCGGCCCCAAGATCCGTTCGTAAACGGCCTGGCGTGCCAGCGTGTGGTGGAAGGCGTACCGGTCTGGGCCGACCTCCACCACCACCCCGGCCACCAGCGCCGCTTCCAGCGCCTCCTCGGCCTGGTCCTCCTCCAGCCCGGCCAGTCGCGTCAGCAGACCCTGCCCGGCGGGCACCGCGAGTATGGCAGCGGCCTGGACCACTGCCACGGCCGACCGCGGCAGCGTGGCAACGCGGCTGCCGATCGCCTCCTGCAACGCCCGCGGCACGCCGGTGTGCTCAAGCACGGTGGCTGGCAATGAACCGTCGGCGTGGTCTAGGCGGTCGGCGATGGCCCACAGATCCTCTTCTATCGCGAGTGGAAGTCCAGCGCTACGTTCGAAGAGCTGTGGGCCCAGCACCGAGGCCTGCGCCGGGCCGATGACCTGTGCGGCGAGTTGCGTGACCTGGGCCTGGTCCAACGGACCAAGGCGCAGGTCCAGGCCGATGGTGCCGGTCGGTCGACGGTAGGGGGAACCGAGAACGTTGCCGTGCTCGGGCAGGTCGTGGCGGCGGTAGGTGAGCAGCAGCCGCAGCTGGGCGGGGGTGTTCCGGGCCAGGAGCAGGAGCAGTTCCCGGGTGGCCTCGTCGGCCCAGTGAACGTCCTCGATCGCCAGCAGCACGGGCCCGAGGGCTGCGAGTACCTCGTGGATCGCGCGCGCCAGCTGCGGGCCAGACGGGCCGGCCGGCAGATGATCGGGGCCGGGCAGCCATTCGGCGAGTTCGGGTACGTGTGCGGTGACCATGGAGGTGGCCGGGCTGAGGGCTGCCCGGCGGTCCGGCGGAGGATGGGCCTGGCGCAGGGCATCGATGACGGGGCCGAACGGCAGCGGTTCCCGCAGCGGGTGACACCAGCCACGAAGGATTTCGACTCCCGTGGCGACGACGCGCTTGGCCGCCTCGTCGAGCAGGCGTGACTTGCCCACCCCCGCCTCGCCCTCGATCAACACCACGGACGGCGCCTGCTCGAGTGCGTCGACCGTGGCGCGCAGCTCTTCCACCCGTCCGGCGAAGTCGAGGCTCATGTGACGGGTCGCCCTGCCCGCCGCGAACCCTGGCGCCTCCATGTTTCACATCCCATTAGCCGAGCAGCCAGAAGCCGGTCCTGCCTTCCAAGGTACCGACCCCTGCACTGACCAGCGACCGTTCAGGCAGGCTGGCGGTGCCGATGTCGATTCGACAAGCCACCTAACAAAGCACTACTACTCCAGCAGCACTTCTCCATTTCCGCTGGTCAGGGGCCCGGGAGTGGGGAGTGCAGCCTTGCGGAGCTGGGGGTTGGGCGGTCTTTCGCGGATCGTCCCACCATCGGGTGGCCACCCCGCATGTAGTGACAACGGCGGGCGCGTGCCTGATGGTGGCGTCACCACCAAAACCATCTCAGCGCGTGGCCAGGGTCGGCAGCACAGCGGCGGGGTCCAACTGCCAGCAGGCCTCCCGTGACCCCAGACCACAGCGTGCCGTGAACTAAACGCAGTCCTGCTCACGCTGCAGTCGCCAGATCACGAAACAAGGTTCAGCGTCGGACGTCGGCTGGCGACTTCCACGCCCTCCGCTGTAGTCACCACCGATCGACTCATACCCAACAAGGCCGCCGCTGGCCAGTCGCTCGCGCTCAGCGCCGCGGCAACCGCCTCGACCTCCTCTATCAACTCCCAAGAAGACGACTGCAAGTCGAAGCGGCCTGCGTCCGGCGCCTCGGCGATACGGAAGCTCACCGTGATCTGCGGCTTCGGACCGCACCCAGCCCTGGACGCTTCACGGCGTTGGTTCCAGGTGGGCGGGCAGCCGCACGGCGTTCCTACGACACTTGCCGGCTCCAGGAGGCGGGTTCCGTCACAGACGTGCCTCACCTGGCGTCCCCGCGCGATCATCCTGAAGCAGAGGGACTCTGGTCCGTCGAGTTCAATCGCGAACCGGTCTCGCCGAGTCACCAGTTCATAGGCCTCTGAAGCTCGGGACAGGTCCGTCCCCGCCCCTGCGCCGAGCAATCGCGCCAAGGTCGTTGCCGTCGACCTCGATGGCATTGAAACGCGCCAGCCCTCGTCCACGGTGCTCGGGTCAGCCGAAGGTCCACCCAAGTGGAACCGTCCCGCCACAGGGCTGGCATGACGGCTGTGAGGAGTGCGGGTTTTGCGCGGGAAACGAGCGGGACCAGGGCAAGCAGAGGGGGCCAATGGAACCTCCGACAATCCGTCGAGCAGGGCTCACGAATGATCCGGAGAAGCGGCAGCTTGGCGTGGCCGGACCTGGCTGATAGATCGGACCGGCCCGCCACCGAGGGCAACGGCCCGGCGCCGGGACACCACCCGCGCTGCCCGGCCCCGTCAGCAGCTGGCTCCTCAGCCCCGCGCTCCGGCCAGGCCTTCTTGGGCGTCCCACGGATCCGGCTCGTCCAGCCAGTGGATCTCGACCCGCGAGGCTCCGTTGAACGGAACTCCTCGGTGGCCCTTCGACACGACGACACGCCGCACCAGGAGCCTGATCAGCTCCCTCTGCAGCTCGCTGCCGGCGGCCGCCCAGGCCTTGCGGATGCTCGCGTCTTCGAGCAGCCAGGTGACGTCGAGCTGCTTCGGTGTGGCCGCGGCTACCTTCTCCTTCGCCGTGAGCAGTGCTGCCCTGGCCTCGGCCTGCAGCTTGGGAAGGTGAGCGTCGAAGGGCGGGTCGAAGAACCCGTCGGCCTGCTGCCTGGCCAGGCGGCGGACGGCGCCCTCCGCCGCCGCGAGGCCGGCGACCGCGTCGGCGAGCTTCGCGGCGTTCTCGGGCTGCTGATAACCGGTCCACCGCTCGGCTGCGATAACGAGCAGCGGGTCGTCGATGTCGGCGCCGTTCAACCTGGAGAACCAGGCCTCCACCACCCATTCCTCGAGGAGCTTGCGACTGGCGGAGACCGGCTCCGGGCAGATCTGCCCGGCCTTCTGGCGGTTGCAGAGGTGGTTCCGCCCGTCGGCCGAGGCGGCCCCACGACAGCCGGCGCACCGTGTGGTGTCGGTCAGCAAGTGGCGCTTGCGGTTGTCCACGGCCTCCCGGTTCGGGAAGTTGCCTGCGGTGAGCATCCGTCGTGCCCGCTGGGCGAGTTCGCTCGGGATGGGCTCAGCGCTGTCGGCCCAGACTCGTACCCGCTCCCCGTTCTGATCCCGGTACGGGATGGGGGTTCGAGGGTCGTTCGGGTGCTTCACCGTCTGCCAACCCTCGTAAACAGGGTTGTGGATCATGTAGGAGATCGTCGATACGGCCCATTCACCACCCTTGGGCGATGCAATGGGCCTCGGTCCGGAGTTCAGCGCCTTGCAGAGCAGTCGCGCGCTGATGCCGTCGGCCAGGCTTCGGAAGATGTGCAGGACGACGGGCCAGTCGGTCCCGTTCGTCAGCCTGCGGTCCTTGGTCGCCTCGGTCCCGTACGGCGGCCGGCTCGACCACTGGCCGTTCTTCAGCTGGTTCTTCTTGGTGACCCTGATGTTGTAGCTGAGGCGCTCCGAGTACTCGCGGGCCTGCTCGGCCCGATCGATGATCCAGCGGCGGTCGTTGGGATCGGAGCTGTCCAGCCTCTCCCAGTGGAAGATGACCCGGGCCTTTCCCAGCACCGGTCCGATGTCGTCGATGCCCTTGCGCGTATAGCGGTCGAGTGCGAAGCACCACAGGGCGGGCACCTGGTCGTCCAGCACCGCGGCAAGCGCGTTGTCGAATCCCGGGCGGGCGATCTCCGACCAGGCGGACAGGTTGTCGACCCAGACCTTCCGGACGCGGTAGTGGTTCCGCAACGCCCATTCGCGACCCTCGGACTCCTGGGCGCGGATCGACGTGATGTCCCGCTTGTCGCCCTCCCGGACGACCTTGGACTTACGAAGGTAGAGATCAACCTCTGGCCAGTCCTCCGAGTCCAACGAAGGGCTCTTGAGGGGTGGTTCGTGGTGGTACGCGGGCATGGACCGGATCCTCCGGGAGGACCGCGATTGGGCGCGGCCGTCGAATGACAGTACGTTCGACGGGCTTCAGCCCATTCGTAGTTGTCGAGCAGTGACCAGGTGTAGTAGCCGCGCACGTCCACGCCTTCGGCGACCGCTGCGGCCACGGCGTCGAGGTGGCCGGCGAGGTAGTCGATGCGGGGCTGGTCGTCGAGGGTGTCGGTGGTCGAGCAGCCGTTCTCGGTGATGGTGACGGGCGGGAGGGCGGCGCCGTAGCGCTGGCGGAGGCCGACGAGGAGTTCGCGGAGGCCGTCGGGGACGACGGGCCAGTCGAAGGCGGTGCGGGGGACGCCGTCGATGGGGGCTTCGGTGAAGGGGAGGCCGGGGTCGGTGGGGGCGGCGATGCGGGTGGGGTTGTAGTAGTTGACGCCGAGGGCGTCGAGGGGCGTCCCGGCGATCAGCTTCAGGTCGCCGTCCCGGACGCTGCCGCCGAGGTCGGGGCCGACGCCGTAGGCGGCGAGGTCGGGGTAGCGGCCGAGCAGGAGCGGGTCGGTGAACAGGCGGTTGTGCAGGGCGTCGTAGGCCTGCGCGGCGACCAGGTCGGTTTCCGAGGAGGAGGCGGGCCAGACCGGGGTGAGGTTGTTGGCGATCATCACCTCCAGGCCGCGCTCGCGCAGGGCGGCGGCGGCCAGGCCGTGGCCGAGCAGCTGGTGGTGGGCGGCCGGGAGGGCGTCCAGCATCAGGGCGCGGCCGGGGGCGTGGATGCCCAACGCGTAGCCGTAGACCATGTGCACGAAGGGCTCGTTGAGGGTGATCCAGGCGGGTACCCGGTCGCCGAGCCGGTCCGCGGCCACCGCCGCGTACTCGGCGAACCGGTACGCGGTGTCGCGGTTCAGCCAGCCGCCGGCGTCCTCCAGGGCCTGCGGGAGGTCCCAGTGGAAGAGCGTGGGCAGCGGGGTGATCCCGGCGTCCACCAGGGCGTCCACCAGCCGGTCGTAGAAGTCGAGCCCGGCGGGATTGACCGGGCCGGCGCCGGTGGGCCGCACGCGGGGCCAGGCGATCGAGAAGCGGTAGCCGTCCAGCCCGAGGCCCCGCATCAACGCGATGTCCTCGGGATAGCGGTGGTAGTGGTCGCAGGCGACCGCTCCGGTGTGGCCGTCGCGGACGGTGCCGGGGCGGGCGGCGAAGACGTCCCAGACGGAGGGGCCGCGCCCGTCCTCCTCGACGGCCCCCTCGATCTGGTAGGCGGCGGTGGAGACGCCCCAGCGGAACCCGGACGGCAGTTCAGGTCGATCCTGCATGACAGCCTCCTACAGAAACGCGAGGAGGGCTCATGTTACTGCCCGGACGCCGAAGCACCAGAGGTGGACGGCCAGGACATCCGGCGGCCGACGTTCCATGGTGCTGGGCGGGCGGCTGAGGGCGCGGGACGAGGCGCTCACCGTCATCGGTCCCGTGCCGCGCGACGCGGTCGAAGCCGACGTGATCAAGGTGATCGGGCTTTCGCCGAGCCACCGGGCCCGTCGCCGGACGGACCGGTTCCAGCGGAGCCGGGCCGTCCTCGCGCTCGGTGACCGGCTCGGCGACCAGGGGCTGGTGCGGCATCCGGCCGGTCCCGGGCGGCGCAGCGGAGCCACGCGTGGCTGGTGCGGGGTCCAGGTGGCGTCCGTCGCGATGGGAGTGACCGCCGTCGGCCTGACCGCCGTCGGCCTGGCCGCCGCCGAGGGAGGCCGCGCGTTCCTGGTCCCGTTCGCGGCCCCGGCCGTCCTCCTCACGGTCGGCTGGAAGGCCGCCGCCCGCCGGCGAGCGGCCACTACTGGCACTGCAGCCGGACGGACGCGGGGCGGGCCGCAGGGGAGGCCCGCTACGCCGACCACGAGCCGTGGATCCCCCGCACCCACGACGATCTCTCCGCGCACGAAGCCGAGTTGCTCGCCGCCGCCGTCCGTCGGGGCGGCTTCACCGGCAGGCTCGGCCGCCTCTCCGGGGCCGTCTCCTGGCCCTAAGGTCCGCGCCGCCGAGCCCGTCAAGGCCCCCGGGGGCTCGGCGGTCTCTGACGCGACGCCAGGCGCGGGATCCGGGACGGCACCCGGCCCGGCATCCGCGGCGGGCGCCAGGAGGTCGCCCGCCGCCCCTCCCCCGTCGGACGACGGGTGCCACCGGGATGCTACCCGTCGGTAGGATGCCACCCCTGCACGGAACAGGCACAGCACGGCAGGGCACGGCACAGACGGGACGGGGACGATGGGGATACGGCTGCTCGGACCGGTCGAGCTGTGGCGCGCGGACGGCGAGGCCGCCGCGGTCGGCGGTGCCAAGCGGCGGGCGGTGCTCGCCCTGCTCGCGCTGGAGCTGGGCCGGACGGTGGCGGTCGAGCGGTTCTTCGAGCTGCTGTGGGGCGACGAGCCGCCGGTCCAGGCGAAGGCGGCGTTGCAGGGGCACGTCGCGGCGTTGCGCAAGGTGCTGGCCGGCTCGGGGTTCACGCTCACCACCCGCGCGCCCGGCTACCGGCTCGACGGCGACACCGGGGCGGTCGACGCGCTCGCCGCCGGGGCACTGGCCGCGCGGGCCGCCGAGACAACCGACGACGCCACCGCCGCCGGGCTGCTCCAGCGGGCGCTCGGGCTCTGGCGCGGCGCCGCCCTGGCCGGTCTTCCGGCCACCCCGCTCTGCACCGATCTGGCCGGCCGGCTCGACGAGGACCGGACCGAGGCCCTGACCGCGTGGGCGCGGCGCCAGCTGCGGCTCGGCCTCGGCCACGCGGCCGTCCCCGTCCTGGAGCAGAGCGTCCGCGCGGACGGACTGCGGGAGCCCACCGCGGCCCTGCTGATGCGCTGTCTGCACCAGAGCGGTCGCGGTGCGGACGCCCTGCGCGTCTACCACCGGGCCCGTGTCCGGCTGGACGAGGAACTGGGCGTCGCACCGGGGCCCGCGCTGCAGGAGGCCCTGGCCGAGCTGCCGGCCACCGACCGCCCCGGCCGGGACGCCCCTTCCTGTCAGGCCCCCGACACCCCCTCCGGCACGGCCGCCGTCGAGCCGCCGGTGACCGTCGGGGACCTGCCCGGGCCGCCCCGGGGCTTCGTCGGGCGCTCGTCGGAGCACCCCTGGCTCGACCGGCAGTGCGGGCCCGACCGGACCGGGGACGGCCTGGCCGTGGTGACCGGCCCCGCCGGGGTGGGCAAGACCGCGACGGTGCTCCACTGGGCCCACCGCGTCGCGGCGGGCTTCCCGGACGGCGTCCTCTTCGCGGACCTGCGCGGCTTCGACCCCGCCGGTCCGGGCGACCCGGCCCAGGCCCTGGGCCGCTTCCTCCGCGCGCTCGGCCTCCCCGAGCAGGCGATCCCGGAGGACCGGGCCGCGCGCGCGGCACTGTTCCGCGACCGCACCCAGGGGCGCCGGCTGCTCGTCGTGCTGGACAACGCGCGGTGCGCCGCCGAGGTGGCCGACCTGCTGCCGTCCGGGCCCGGCTGCGCCGCCGTGATCACCAGCCGGAACAGCCTGGAGGACCTGGTCGTCACCGACGGCGCCGCGCTGCTCCAGCTCGCCGCCCTGCCGTCCGCCGACGCGCACCGCCTGCTGGAGCGCCTGCTCACCGCCGAGCGCGTGGCGGCGGAGCCGGAGCCGGCCGGGCGGCTGATCGCTCTCTGCGACCGGCTCCCGCTGGCGCTGCGGATCGTGGCCGCCCGGCTCGCCGCCCGCCCGGGCTGGCGGATCGCCGACCTGGTGGACGAGCTGAGCGACGAGGGCACCCGGCTGGCCGCGCTCGGCACCCAGGGCGGGGCGGTCAGCGTCCGGGCGGCGCTCACCCTGACGCACCACCATCTCCCGGGCGGCGCGCGGAGCCTGCTCGCGCTGCTGACCGTGCACCCGGGCAGCACCACCGACCCGTACGCGGCCGCCGCGCTGCTGGACACCGACGCCGAGGGCGCCCGGCACGCGCTCGGCCCGCTCACCGCGCACCACCTGCTGGCGGAGCAGACGCCCGGTCGCTTCGGCCGGCACGACCTGGTCCGGCTCTACGGTTCGGAGCTGTTCGCCCGCTTCGCCCCCGAGCGGCAACGGGCGGCGTTCCGGCGCCTGGTCGACTACGAGCTCGTCGCGACCGGCCTGGCGGTCCGGCGGATCAACCCGTACCACGAGCCGTTCCGGCCGGCCGGGCCCGGGCCGCGCGCGCTGCCACGGCTCGGCGACGTCCGGTCCACGCTCGCCTGGTGCCACGCCGAGGAGCCGGTGCTCCGCGCGCTGGTGACGGCCGCGACCGATCGCGGCGAGTACGAACGCGCGTGGCGCCTGGCCCGGTCGGCCTCGATCCTCTACTACGGCGCCGGGCGGGTCGCCGACCGGCTCGACTGCCTGCGGGTCGGGCTGCGGGCCGCCCGGCTGGACGGCGGCCGGGAGGGGCTGGCCGCCATGGAGGCGGCGACGGCCTGCGCCCTCGGCTCCAGCGGACGCGTCGCCGAGGCGCTGCCGCTCGCCGGGCGGGCCGTCGGCCGGACCACCCCGGACGACGGCGAACTGCACATCCACGCCCTCTCCGTACGGTCCTCGATGGCCGCCCTGTCCGGCGACCCGGCCGAGGCCGACCGGATCGCGCGGGCCGCCCTCGCCCTCATCCGGGCGAGCGGACTGCGCGAGCACGCCGCCACCGTGCTCAGCAACGCGGCGGCGATCAAGGTGGTGCTGGGCGAGCCGGTGGCCGCGCTGGAGCACGCCCGCGAGACGCGCGCGCTGCTGTCCGACCGTCCGACCGCCAACGCCCACCTGTGGGCGATGGTCAGCGAGGCCCTCGCCCGGCAGGCGCTGGGCGAACCGGAGGCGGCCGAACGGGTCTGGCGGGAGGCGCTGCACCTGTGCGGGTCGAGCGGCAACGTCCGGCTGCACGCCCTGGCGCGGCGTCACTTCGCCGACTTCCTGGCGGGGACGGGACGCACCGAGGAGGCCGGGGACCAGCTCCGGGCGGCGGGCGAGCTGTACACCGCGCACGGGGACGTCCGGCTGGCCGAGGACCTGGACAGGCGGCTGGCCGGACCGGCGGGCCGCCGGACCCCGGCGGGCCCGACCGCGATCGCGCCCACCCCCCGGGCCCGCCACGGCCTGCGACTCGCTTAGCACGGGACACCGGAGACGAGATGACCATCCATCACCTGAACTGCGCCACCATGTGCCCCGTCGGGGGCCGGCTGCTCCTGGGCAGCGGCGGACCGCTGATCGGCCGGCTGACGGCCCACTGCCTGCTGGTGGAGGGCGCGGACGGACTGGTCCTGGTCGACACCGGGTTCGGGACCGCTGACGTCGCGGACCCGCGGCGGCTCGGGCGGTCCTTCCTGCGGACGGTCCGGCCCCGGCTCCGGCCGGCCGCCACCGCGGTGCACCGGATCCGCGCGCTCGGCCACGACCCGCGCGACGTCCGTGACATCGTCCTGACCCACCTCGACCCCGACCACGCCGGCGGGATCGGCGACTTCCCGCACGCCCGGGTCCACGTCCTGGCCGACGAGCTCCGGGCCGTCGAGGCCCTGGCGACCCGCGGGGAACGCGACCGCTACCGCCCGGTCCAGTGGGCCCACGGTCCGCGCTGGGTGGAGCACCGACCGGACGCCGCCACCGAGAGCTGGTACGGCTTCCGCGCGATCCCGGCGCCCTGGCGCGGGGCCCCCGACCTGCTGCTCGTCCCCCTGCCGGGGCACACCCGCGGCCACTGCGGCGTCGCCGTCCGGGAGGCCGGCCGCTGGCTGCTGCACTGCGGCGACGCCTACTTCTCGCAGACGGACGTCGACCCCGCCGCACCCCGCCGCCCGCCCGGGCTGACGGCCTTCCAGCGCATGATGGCGTTCGACAACGGCGCACGCCTGCAGAACCGGGAACGCCTGCGCGAACTGCGCCGCGCGCACCACGACGAGGTCCGACTGATCTGCGCCCACGACCCGGCCGACTTCCCCCGCCCCCCGGCACCGCACCCGGGACGGCCCTGACCGGCGGGTGCGTCCGGGCACCGGCGGGTGCGTCGGGGCCCGGCGGGGCACGGCGCCCCGACGACGGCCCCGGACCGCCGGGTCGCTACTCCGGGGAGCCGCCGGCAACGGCCACCGGCCGCCGCGTGGCGGCGACGGCGCCGCCGACCGCCTTCAGCGCGTCGACCTCGCCCTTGCCGAAGAAGCCGTTGTCGCCCTCGGTGCCGACGCAGCGGGTGTCCGAGGCGGGGCACGGCTGCGGGTCGGCCTGGGCGGCGAGGCGTTCGCGGATCCCGGCCGGGGTGAGCGACGGGTCGGTGCTCGCGATCAGCGCGGCGACACCGGTGACGTGCGGGGAGGCCATCGAGGTGCCGCTCATCATGCCGTAGCCCCCGCCGGGCACGGTCGAGTACACGTCCGCGTCACCGTCGCCGCCCGGCGCCGCGAGGGCGATGACGCCCTCGCCGTAGTTGGAGTAGGACGCCCAGCCGCCGCCGACGGCCGTGGAGGCGACGGCCACCACGCCCGGGAGCTCGGCGGGGACGTCGAGGCAGGCCTTGGTGACGGTCCGTTCGAAGGGCTCGGAGTCGCTGGGGCTGGACGTGTCCCTCGGCGTTCCGGCGAAGTCCTGGTTGGCGTTGCCGGCGGCGGCGACCTGGAGCGATCCCCGGCTCTCGGCGTACTCCTGGGCGCGCCTGACGCCCTCGATGATGGCGGCCTGGTCCGGGTTGTCCGGGCAGTTGAACAGCCACGGGTCGGTCTCGTTGCTGCTGTTGGTCACCCGGAAACCGTGGTCACCGGCCCAGACGAGCCCGCACACGGCGTTCTCGGCGTAGGTGAGGCTGCCCGGCTCCGCGGTCCGGACCGAGGCGATCTCCACGCCCGGGGCGACACCGACGACGCCCACGCCGTTCCTGGCCGCGGCTATGATCCCCGCGACGTGGGTGCCGTGGGAGCCGATGGCGCGCCAGGATCCGGCCCGGGTGTCGGTCCTGCCGTAGGCGCAGGAGACGGAGTCGGCGGCGTCGAAGTTGGGCGCGAGGTCCTGGTGCAGGTCGTCCACACCGGTGTCCAGCACGCCGACCTTGACGGTGCGGGAGCCGGTGGTCACGTCCCAGGCCTGGTCGGCCCTGATCTGGCTCATGTTCCAGCCGACGGTCTCGTCGGGGGCCTCGTCCGACTCGTCGGGGGCGGCCGGCACCGCCGGGGCGTAGGCGTCGGCCGGCACGTCGGCGGTGCGGGTGGCGCCCACCTGCTGGATCCCGGGCACGCCCCGCAGCGTGGTGGCGAAGTCGCCGGCGGTCGAGTGCGCGACGACCACGCCGATCGCGTCGTAGGAGGCGAAGACCGTGCCCCCCTTCGCCACCACGGCGGCCTTGGCGGAGTGGACGTCGGCGGGTGCGCTGATCACCAGGTACGAGCGGATCCCGGCGGACCAGCCGGGCGGGGCCGCCTCCGGCGTGGAGGCGGGGATGGCCGTGAGCACCGCGGGGACGCCGACCGCCACCGCGGTCAGGGCGGCGACAGCGAGGACCCGACGACCGGTCCGCCGACGTACCAGGGGTGACATGTGTTCTCCGATCAGCCCGTCTGCAAGGCGTTCGCACGAGGTCTCGACGCAACGTGCCAGGGCAATGATCCCTTGAACCGGGGACCGCTCACGACACACCCCTGTCACCCGTCGGAACGGCACCGGTCTCCGGCCCCGCGGCCGGCCCCCTCCCACCGCCGGCCCCTCCCCCGGGCGGCCGCGCGCCGGTCAGGGCTTGACGGCCACGGCGGCGTAGGCGGAGGCCTCGGCCTCGGTGATCTCCGGGCCGGAGCCGTCCGGATCGGGCCGCCAGCTGTGAGTGGCCACCACGCCGGGGTCGTGGAGTTCCCAGCCGTCGAGGAAGCTCCGGACCTCCTCGCGGCCGCGCATCCGCACCGGGGTGCCGGCGGCGGCGTACACCTGGCTGACGCGCTCGGCGGCGGCGGGCGCGAAGTCCGCCGTGCCGTGGCTGATCACGAGGGCGCTGCCGGGGGCGAGCGCGCTCTTGAGCCGGTCCACCACGGCGTGCGCCTGCCGGTCGTCCGGGATGAAGTGCAGGAGCGCCACGAGGCTGAGGGCCACCGGCCGCGCCAGGTCCAGGGCCTCCCGCAGCTCCGCGGACTCCAGGATGGCCTCGGGCTTGTGGACGTCGGCCTGGAGGTAGACCGTGCGGCCCGCCGGGTTGGAACGCAGGAGGGCCTGGGCGTGGGCGAAGACGATCGGGTCGTTGTCCGTGTAGAGCACCCGGGCCTGCGGGTTGACCTGCTGGGCGACCTCGTGGAGGTTGGGGCTGGTCGGGATGCCGGTACCGATGTCCAGGAACTGGTCGATCCCCGTGCCGGCCAGGAAGCGGATGGACCGGTGCATGAACGCCCGGTTCGCCCGGGCCGCGACGGGCGCCCACGGAAAGACGGCCAGGGCCTGCCCCGCGGCCTCGCGGTCGGCCGCGAAGTTGGTCGTCCCGCCGAGGTAGTAGTCGTACATCCGGGCCGAGTGCGCCCGGTGCAACTGCAGATCGACCTCGACGCCGTCGTGACTTCCCCTGCTCCCCGCCATCTGTCTCCCCCGCCTTGTCGGCCCGTGGGCCGCGCCACCCCCATGCGCCATGCGGCGCGCGCTCAGGCGCGCCAGGGCGCACCTCTCAGTGGAGACATCTGCCCACGACCGATGCCGGTCAACCGGCGCGGCGGCCGCTGCGACCGGCGCCTCACTGAACCGGTCCAACCTATGCCACCGGCATGTGACGATCCATCAGTATCGTCTGCGTATTCATCATATTACTTTCAGTCAGTATTCTTGATTCTCTCTTTGCACACAGCCGCCCCTGCTGCGCTTGCATGTTCCACGGGGGCCTCAACCGTTCCCTCGCTCAGGCTCGGTGGCCCCGCACCGCAGACACGAGGAGGACCGACATGACGATCGACCGGCAGGCGCCGCCCCCGACGGGCGGGCGCAGGGGAGGGCAAGCCATGAACGACAGCAGCGCACCGGACGGTCCCCGCTTGCGGCTCACCTTCGAGGCGTTCTGCGCCACCCACGAGCGGGCCTGGTCGGGCTTCGCCCGCACCCAGGTCGGCGCCGACCACGGCGCCGCCGAACTGATCGTCGCCGAGATGAAGGCCCACCTGCGTCGCAACTGGTCCCTCGCCCTGCGCCAGGAGATCCCCGCCGCCTACGCCTGGCGCCTGCTCAAGGAGCACCTCGGCGCTTGGCTGGACGCCCAGAGCCAGCCCACCGCGGTGCAGATCGCCGCGATGGACGCCGTGATCGGACACTTCTGCCGACAGGCCCGGCTCAGCCTGGAGACCCTGCCCGAGCAGATCGGCCTGCTCACCGCGATCCTCGCCCTACCCGAGCGCCAACGCGACATCATGGTCCTCACCTACTGCCTCGACCTGGACGACGACGAGGCCGCCGCCTACCTCGGCACGCCGACCGCCACCCTGCGGTCCAACCGCCGCCACGCCCGCCGGCGGATAGCCAAGGCCATCGGCCGGCCCGACCTCTCGGACAGGGAGTCCCGGTGAACCGCAACCTCGACCACCCCGGCCTCACCTCCTGGCTCGACGGCGGCCCGGCCTGCAACGGCTGGCCGACCGACACGGAAGCGGGGGGCCGGACGGAGGTCTTCACCGGCACCGCGGCCGCACCGCCCGTGCAGCCGCCGCGGATCACCGTCGCACCGGCACCCTTCCCCTCCGCCCACGAGCAGGCCGCCCACGAACTCTCCCTCGCCATCGCCCTGGTCCTCAACGCACCGCAGGCCGGCGCGTCCCTGAAACAACTGGTCAACGAGTCCCGGATCCACCCGGAGGGCGCGCTCGTCCTCGCCTGTCTGCTGGCCCTCACCGGCCGGGTGGACGCCGCGCAGTTCTGGTGGCAGTTCGCGGCCGGCTCCGGCAGCACCACCGCCGCGTACCTCCTCCACCTGCACCACCAGCAGGCGGGCGAGACGCGGGACGCCGCCTACTGGCGCGCCCAGGCGGAGAACCTGGCCGAGAACTCGCGGCACCGCGCCGGACCCCACCGCCCCGCCACCACGCTGCTCCCCGAGCAGGTGCGGCACGACATCCTCGCCCGCTGCCACGACGGTCTCGCCCCCCGCCTCCCGCCCCGGCTGCAGGCCGTCCTCAACCAACTCGTCGTGGACGGCGAGGACGAGGACTTCGGCGAGATCCCCCAGCCGTCCGCCAGCCTGGTCGAGGACCTCGCCGCAGCCCGATGACGCGACCCGGTGCCGCAGCCCGGACGACGCAACCCGGCGAAGCGGCCCGGACGACGCGTCAGCCGGGTGCGGCCCGGGCGGCGCGGCCGAGGGGGCGCCCCGCCGGCCGCCGCCCCGGGCCACGGGCCACCGCCGCCGGGGCGGGGTGCGCCGGCGCGGTGTCCGCGTACCCCACCCCACCCCACCCCACCCCGGCCGCCCGGCGCTACCTCGGATCACGGTTGAAGACCGACTTCGACCAGAGGTAGCCGAGGACGGTGAGCGCCACGCACCAGGCGACGGCGAGCCACCCGTTGTGCCCGATCCCATGGCCGAGCAGCAGGCCGCGCAGGGTCTCGATGGCCGGCGTGAACGGCTGGTACTGGGCGAGCGGCTGGAACCAGCCCGGCATCGCGTCGACCGGGACGAAGGCGCTGGAGATCAGCGGCAGGACGATCAGCGGCAGCGCGTTGTTGCTCGCCGCCTCGGCGTTCGGGCTGACCATGCCCATCCCCACCGCGATCCAGGTGAGCGCCAGGGCGACGAGCGCGAGCAGACCGAAGGCGGCCAGCCACTCCAGGGCGGTGGCGTCCGTGGAGCGGAAGCCGATGGCCACGGCGACGGCGCCCACGAGGAGGACGCTGGCGACCGACTGCAGGACGCTGCCGATGACGTGTCCGACGAGGATCGACCCGCGGTGGATCGCCATGGTGCGGAAGCGGGCGATGATGCCCTCGGTCATGTCGTTGGAGACGGACACCGCCGTCCCGACCACCGTGCCACCGATGGTCATCAGCAGGATGCCCGGCACGACGTAGGCGATGTACGCGGAGCGGTCGGCGCCGCCGCCCATCCCCGCGCTCATCACGTCCCCGAACACGTAGACGAAGAGCAGCAGCAGGACGATCGGGGTGAGCAGCAGGTTCAGGGTGAGTGACGGGTAGCGCCGGGCGTGCAGGAGATTGCGGCGCAGCATCGTGGAGGAGTCGCGCACGGCGAGGGAGAGGGAGCTCATCGGACGGTCTCCTTGGACTGGTCGGTGCCGCCGGTCAGGGCGAAGAACACGTCGTCGAGGTCGGGGGTGTGGACGGTGAGTTCGTCGGCCTCGATGCCGGTGGCGTCCAGTCGGTCGAGGACGGCGCGCAGGTCGCGCTGGCTGCCGTCGCTGGGGATCTGCAGGGCCAGGGCCTCGTCGTCGCGGGTGACGTCGTGCAGGGCGA
>NZ_JBEPAA010000047.1:0-66142 GCF_040298365.1 Kitasatospora sp. NPDC001603 | reverse complement strand
GCGGGGGGGGCGGGGCCCCCGGGCCCCGGGGGATCCGCGGGGTGGGGTGCGCGGGGCCCGCCCCCGGGCCCCCCGCTGCGGCCCGCGGGGGCGCCGGACGATGTCCGGCGCCCCCTCGGGCGTTGTACCAGGCTCGGGTGGAAGCCCTCGGTTACTTCTTCTTGTCCTTGCTGCCGTACGGCAGCCCGGCGAGGCCGGCGATGACCACGAAGGCCACGATCGGCAGCAGCACGTACAGGCCGAGGGTCTGGGCGACGCTCAGGCCGCTACCCGGGTCGTCGCCGTCGTCCCGGGAGAGGGCCATGGCGGGCGACGACAGCAGCATCATCAGCGTGACCGTTGCGGTGACCGCGCCGGCTCGCAAAGCGTTCCTCTTGTCCACGCTGCTCAACTTACCCGCCGCTTACGTCGCCGCGCTCGGCGGGGTCGGCCTTTCGGGCCTGCCCGCCGGCGACCCGCAGAACGCCGGTCAGGGCCTGTGCGGCCGGGGCGGCGGCCAGCTCGTCCAGCGTCACCGGGCGGCCGGAGCCGTCCGCGACCGGCAGCCGCCAATTGGGGTACTGGTCCCAGGTGCCGGGCAGGTTCTGCGGGCGCGGGTCCCCCACCAGGTCGGGCAGCCAGAGGCCGACCAGCTCGGCCGGGGTGGCCCGCAGGAAGCGGTACAGCGCCGCCGCCGAGAGCTCCTCGCCCTCGGCCAGCAGGCCCAGCCGGGTCAGCTCGGCCCGCCACTCGGCCAGCTCGGCCGCCGCCTGCGCCTGCTCCTCGTCGAGCGACCTGGCGAGCAGGCCGAGCCGGTGGCGCAGCTCCACGTGCTCGCCGGTCAGCCGGGCGGCGGTGCTCGGGAGGTCGTGGGTGGTCAGGGTGGCCAGGCTGCCCGGCCGCCAGCGCTCCGGGGGCAGGATCTCGCCCTCGGCCTGCCAGTCCCGCTCGAACCAGAGCACCGAGGTGCCCAGGACACCGCGCGCCGCCAGCTCCTCACGGACGCCCGGCTCCACGGTGCCGAGGTCCTCGCCGATCACCGCCGTGCCGGCCCGGTGCGCCTCCAGGGCCAGCACGCCCAGCATCGCCTCGGCGTCGTAGTGGACGTAGGCGCCCTCGGTCGGCGCGTGGCCGGCCGGCACCCACCAGAGCCGGAACAGGCCCATCACGTGGTCGATCCGGATCGCCCCCGCGTGCCGGGCCGCCGAGCGCAGCAGCTCCGCGTACGGGGCGTAGCCGGAGGCGGCCAGGGCGTCCGGGCGCCAGGGCGGCAGGCCCCAGTCCTGGCCGTGGGCGTTGAAGGCGTCCGGCGGGGCGCCGACCGAGATGCCGCCGCCCAGCGCGTCCTGCAGCGCCCAGGCGTCGGCGCCGTCGGGGTGGACGCCGACGGCGAGGTCGTGGATCAGTCCGACGGCCATGCCGGCGGTGCGCGCGGCCTGCTGGGCCGCGGCGAGCTGCCGGTCGACCTGCCAGGCGAGCCAGCGGTGGAACTCGACGCGGTCCGCCAGCTCCTCGGCGGCGAGGACGACGTGCGGGCTGTCCGGGTGGCGCAGCCCCTTCGGCCAGGCGTGCCAGTCGGCGCCGTGCACCTCGGCGAGGGCGTTCCAGAGCGCGTACCGCTCCAGCCACTCGCCCTCCCGCCGCCGGAAGGCCTCGTAGGCGGCCCGGGCGCCCGCGCCGCGCTCCACCTCGTGCAGCAGCTCCAGGGCGCGGCGCTTGAGCGCCCAGACGGCGTCCCGGTCGATCAGGCCGTCGTGGCCCAGCACCTCGGCGCGCAGCCGGGCGGCGCGCCGGCCCAGCTCCTCGGCCTCGGCCCGCTGCTCGCCCGTCAGGTACGCGTACTCGGGCACCGCCTCGACCCGCAGGTGGACGGGGTCGGCGAAGCGGCGCGAGGAGGGCCGGTAGGGGGACGGGTCGGAGGGGGTGCCCGGCAGCCCCGCGTGCAGCGGGTTGATCTGCACGAAGCCCGCACCGAGGCTCCCGGCCCACTGGGTGAGTTCGGCGAGGTCGGCGAGGTCGCCCATGCCCCAGGAGCGGTCGGAGAGCACGGAGTAGAGCTGTGCCAGGAAGCCCCAGCCGCGGCCGGCGAGTTGCGGCAGCCGCTCCGGGGCGACGATCAGATGGGCGTCCTGGCGCGTGCCGCCGGTCACCGCGCTGAGCCGGTGCCGCCCGAGCGGCAGGTCGGCGGGCAGCCAGTGGGAGTGCCCGCGCGGCAGCTCCCAGACGCCGCCGTCCTCCAGCTCGACGCTGAGCCGGGCGTCCGCCGGCGCGTCCAGCGCCGTCCGCCGCCCGGCCCGCACCACCACGCAGGGCGGCAGCGACCGCGCCCGCTGCCCGGCCCGGTGGCGCTCCAGTGCCGCCCGGGCCGCCTCCGGCGTGCCCGCCTCCACGCCCAGCGCGGCCAGCACCGCCACCAGTGTCCGCGCCGACGGCTGGAGGGCCGTGTCCACCCCGTACGCCTGCGCCAGCGCGACCAGCTCGGCGGGAGGCGGCGGCGCGTCCTGCGCGGGCACCTCCAGGCCGTCGGCTCCGTCACGGTCGAGATAAGCGGCCACTCGCGGCTCCTGCGATGTCTCGGCAACGCCCGGTCAGAACAGCCACAGTCCTACCCGCGTGACACCCCGGTCACCCGGTGCGACACACGGGCCGGGCCGGGGACGCCCGCCGACGGTGCGTCATCCGGGCCCGCGCGGCGGGCTCGGACGGCCGGCGGGGGCGCCCGCGACGGCACGCGGGCCGGGGTTCCGCGAAGGAGGGTGATGAAAGTACAAAAAGGACAAACTTGGCATACCCGTCGGTGACGTTGACACCGGCATGGCCAACTGGTGGGCTTTGGCGCGTTGTGGTCGATGCCTGGCGAGGAGGCTCCTGTGCAAGCCCGAGTGTCCGTCGCCGCGGGGCGGCGGTTGAGGCAGCAGCTGGAGCAGAGTCCGGCGCTGCGGGACGTGTTGCAGCACCCGGCGGCGCTGGCGGCGCGGCGGGCGACGGCGCGGACGTGCCGTCAGCTGGCGCCGCGGACGGCGGACCGGCTGATCGCGGATCTCAAGGGCACGGAGCCGCTGCTGGCGTCGGTGCGGGCCGAGCGGGCCCGGGCCTGGACGCCGAGCCGGCGCCGGACGCTGCAGGTGGCGGCGACGCTCTCGGCCGCGGCCGTGGTCGGCGGGCTGCTGGTGAGCGGCCCGGCCGCGTACGCCTACAGCCCCGGGCCGGACGTGGTGAGCACCGCGGCGCAGACGCCGCTGGGCAGTGTGAGCAACCCTCAGGTCTTCCCGCGGCCGCAGGAGCAGAGCGTGGCCGGCAGGCCGGTCACGGTGCCCGCCGCGGTGACGCTGGTGACCTCGGCGAAGGCGGACCACGGCGCGGTGGACACCGTGCGCGAGGTGCTGGGCGTGGCCGGGGCCACCACGGTGACGCCGCAGGCGGAGGCCGGTACGCCGGCCGCCGGATCGCTGGTGGTCTACGTCGGCGGACCGGCCGAGGAGGCCGGCGGCGAGGTCGACCGGGCGCTGCGCGAACTGACCGCGGCGGCCGGCGGCAAGGACGGCGGTGCGCCCTCCACGGCGGGGATGCCGGCCGGCGGGTACGTGCTCTCGGCCGGCCAGCTGCCGGCCCCGGGCGGCGGGACGTACGGCGTGGTGGTGCTGGCCGGGGCCGACCAGGCGGGCACCTTCTACGCGGCGCAGAGCATGCGCCAGCTGCTGGCCGCCGTACCGGCCGGACAGGGGCAGGCGCCGGGCGCGGCCGGTCTCGGGCTGCCCGGGATCACGCTGCGCGACTGGCCGTCCGGCGCACCGGTGCGCGGTACCGCGGAGGCGTTCTACGGCACCCCGTGGAGCCAACAGCAGCGCCTCGACCAACTGGACTTCCTGGGCCGCTCCAAGCAGAACTTCTACCTCTACGCCCCCGGTGACGACCCGTACCGGCTCTCCCGCTGGCGCGACGCCTACCCGGCGGCCCGGGCCGAGGACCTCAAGGCGCTGACCGCCCGGGCCGGCGCGAACCACGTGACGGCCGGCTACGCGATCGACCCGGGGCAGTCGTTCTGCTACAGCTCGGCCAAGGACGCGGACGCGCTGGTCGCCAAGCTGGACGGGCTGCGGGCGCTCGGCTTCACCGCCTTCCAGCTGCAGTTCCTGGACGTCTCCTACGACGAGTGGCACTGCGGCGACGACCGCTCCAAGTACGGCACCGGTCCGGCCGCCGCCGCCAAGGCGCAGGCCGAGCTGGCGGCCAAGGTGCAGGACCGGCTGATCGCGAAGCACCCGGGGCTGGCGCCGCTGTCCGTGGTGCCGACCGAGTACCACCAGCAGGGCTCCACGCCGTACCGCAAGGCGCTGGCGGCGGCGCTGCCGGCGGGCGTGCAGGTGGCCTGGAGCGGTGTCGGGGTGATCCCGGAGAAGATCACGGGCGCTCAGGCCGCCGAGACCGCCGAGCTGTACGGGCGCCCGCTGGTCACCATGGACAACTACCCGGTGAACGACGCCAACCCGGACCGGCTCTTCCTCGGCGCCTACACCGGCCGGGACGCCGAGGTCGCCACCCGGTCGGCCGTCATGCTGACCGGTGCGATGGAGCAGCCGGTGGCCTCGCGGATCGCCCTGGCGACCGCCGGGGACTTCGCCTGGAACCCGGGCGGGTACAAGCCGGAGGACTCCTGGCAGGCCGCGCTGCGCTCGCTGGCGGGCCCGGCCGGCGCCACCGCCGCCCCGGCCGGGGCGGTCCTGGCCTCCGTCACCGCGCTGGCCGGCAACAGCTCCTCCTCGCCGCTGTCCAAGGAGGAGTCCGGCTACCTCAACCCGCTGCTGGAGCGGTTCTGGGCGACCGCCGAGCCGAACGCCGACGCGGCGCCCGACCTCGCCCGGCTGATAGAGGCGGCGGCCCCGCTGCGGGAGTCCTTCGCCGCGATGGCGGGCGCCCAGCAGACCCTGAGCGCCACCCCGGCCACCGCCCCGCTGGCCGCCGAGGCCGGCCCCTGGCTGGCTCCGCTGCGCGACTACGGCCTGGCCGGCCAGGCGGCGCTGGACATGCTGCTGGCCCAGCGCGGCGGCGACGGCGCGGCGGCCTGGCGGGCCCGGGTGGAGCTCAACAAGCTGCGCGAGCAGCTCGCCCAGAGCCCGGCGACGGTCGGGGCGGGCGTGCTCGGCCCGTTCCTGGAGCGCGCCGTGCGGGCCGCCGACAACTGGGCCGGCGTGGTCGGCGGCGGGGCCGCCCCGACCACCACCCTGGGCACCGCGCACGACCACCTGCCGGCGCTGATGACCGACGGCGTGGCCGACACCTTCTACTGGAGCTCGGCGCCGCCGCAGCCCGGCGACTCGGTGGGCCTCGACCTCGGCGGCGGCCGCCCGGTCGGCAGCGTCACCGTGCTGATGGGCTCCTGGGGCAGCGGCCCGGACGGCCAGAACGCGCTGGACGACTACATCCACGACGGGGTGCTGGAGTACTCCACCGGCGAGGGCGGCTGGAAGCAGCTCGCCCAGGTGAGGAACCAGAAGAGCGTCACCGCCCAGCTGCCCGGCGGGGCGGTCGTGCGCGGGGTGCGGCTGCGGGCCACCGCCGCCCAGAAGACCGCCGTCGCGGTCCGCGAGTTCACCGTGACCGCGCCGGACGAGGCCCCGGCCAGCGTCACCGGCGGCCCGGCCGCGCTGCCCGGCGCCTCGGCCGGCGCCGTGCTGGACGGCAACCCGGACACCGCCTACCGGGCGGCCACCGCGCCGACCGCCGCCGACGAGCCGCTCACCGTCGAGCTGGGCGCGGCCCGGCCGCTGGACCGGCTGACCGTCCTCACCGACCCGACCGTGCGGGCCTCGGCCACCGTCTCGGTGCGGCGCGCCGACGGCAGCTGGGCGGAGATCGGCACCGTGCAGCCCGGCTACAACGAGCTGCCGGCCGGCGGCCAGAGCGCGGACGCCTTCCGGCTGGCCTGGAAGCCCGGCGGGGAGCCGCCGGTCGTCAACCAGGTGATCCCCTGGTACGCGGACGCCCCGGCCGCCCGGCTGAGCCTGGCCGACGCCGCGCTGGACGTGGTGACCGGCGCGGCCGCGCCGGTGCAGGCCCGCGCGATGGTCGAGGCGGGCCGGCCGGAGGGCGCGGTGGGCGAGCTGCGCACCGAGGTGCCGGCCGTGGCCAAGGGCCTGACCGTGGCGCCGGCCTCCGGGGTGAGCGTGCCGCGCGGCGGCCGGGTGGGCGTGCCGCTGCTGGTCAGCGCCGCGCCGGGGACGCCGTCCGGCACCTACCAGGTGCCGGTGCAGTTCGTGACCGGCTCGACCACCGTGCGGCAGGTGCTGCAGGTGCACGTGGTGCCGCCGACCGGCGGCCCGGACCTCGCCGGTACCGCGAAGGCCGCCTCCTCGGCCGACGAGACCTCGGCCTTCCCCGCCTCGGCGGTGGCCGACGGCGACCCGAAGAGCCGCTGGTCCTCCCCCGCCAAGGACGACGCCTGGGTCCAGCTGGAGCTGCCGAAGGCCGCCCACCTGGGCGCGGCGGTGCTGCACTGGCAGGCCGCGTACGCCTCCTCGTACAAGATCCAGGCCTCGGCGGACGGCGTCTCCTGGACGACGGTGGCGACGGTCGACGACGGCAAGGGCGGCAACGAGACGGTGCGGTTCGACGCGCCGGACGCGAAGTTCCTGCGGGTCCAGGGCGTCGCCCGGGCGACCAAGTACGGCTACTCGCTCTGGGGCGTGGAGCTGTACGCCGTCACCGACCCGGCGACGGCCGGGCAGCCGGCCACGGCACCGGGCACCCCGGCGGTACCGGCCACGCCCGCGGTGCCGGCCGCCCCGCCCGCGACCACCGCACCGGGGACGCCGTCCGGATCGCCCTCGCAGAAGCCGTAGCCCGCGCAGAAGCCGTAGCCCGCGCAGAAGCCGTAGCCCGCGCGGAAGCCGTAGCGGAGCCCGACGCGCGGGGCCGTGCCGGCCGGGCGGGCCCGGAGGTCGCGCCCGCCGTGACGGGCCCTCGAACGGCGGGCCGCCGCGCTCCCCGATACGGGGTGCGCGGCGGCCCATGAGGCGTACCGGAGATATGACGGGCAAGCCCTTGGTGGAGCGGGGTCAGGCGGAGAGCGGTTCGGCCTGCTCACCGCGGCGGACGGGGGCGGAGTGGGCGCCGTGCGCCCGGGTGAGCGGCAGCGCGTGCGCGGCCTCGGTATGGTCGTGGTGCTCGTACTCGGCCCACTGCGGGGCGTGCAGCTGGTCGCCGCCGCCGTACGGCTCCAGGTAGGGCCGCCAGCGCGGATCCTTGATCCCGGTGCCGATGATGCGCCAGGCCAGGCCGCTGGGCGGGGCGGGCGGGCGCTTCATCCGCCAGCCGAGTTCGGTGAGGTGGCGGTCGGCCTTGGTGTGGTTGCAGCGGCGGCAGGCTGCCACCACGTTGTCCCACCGGTGCTGGCCGCCCCGGCTGCGCGGGATGACGTGGTCGACGCTGGTGGCGGCGGCCCCGCAGTAGACGCAGCGGCCGTGGTCACGGGCGAACAGCGCCCGGCGGGTGAGCGGGACCGGCCCGCAGAACGGGACCCGGACGAAGCGGGTCAGACGGACGACGGACGGCGCCGGAAGGGCGCTGGTGGCGCTGTGCAGAGTGACTCCCGAGTCCTCCAGGCTGACCGCCTTGTGGTTGAGGACCAGGATGAGTGCGCGGCGCATCGATACGACGCCGAGCGGCTCGTAGGACGCGTTGAGGACCAGGACATGCGGCACGGATGCCTCCTTGGACGCCTGCGGCGCGTGGCTCGCGCCGGGACGAGCGGTTCGATCGCGCAACGGGTGCGTGATCTCCCCCAGTGTCGCCTTACGCCTTTGTACGGCGCCACCACTCCTGTGTAACGGAGCGGATGTGAACTCCGGGTGTGGGTTCTGTCATACCCGATATGCCCGGGCGAAGGACGGGTTGCACCCGGGTGCCCTCCCGGAGGACCCTTCGCCCGCTCGGAGCAGCGGGCCACCCGGGTGCCGCCCGGACGGCGCCCGGGCCGTCCCGGCACCGTTCAGGGGCCGCGCGGGGGGTCGCCCGGGGGCCCGACCGGGGGCGTGCCGGGGCGTTGACGGGGCGTCCGGACCGTGGTCACACGCCCCGGAGCGGCTCCCGCCGGACGGGTCGGCGGCCGCCCGGCGTGTCCGGGGCGCGGCCGGACGGCGGATAGGCTAAGGCGGACGGTCCGCAGGCCCCGGGTGTGCTTCCGCGTCGGCGGGCTGTGCCACGCCCCCTGCAGGAAGGTCCCCGCACGTGTTCAGGTCCGGTGCCGCCGGTCTCCTCGCCGACGCGTCCACGACGCTCTCGTCCACGCCGCCGAGCCCGTCCCCGAGCCCCACGGCCCCGCAGCTCCCGCAGTTCGACCTCAGAATCCCGACCAGCGCGCAGGAGGTCAGCGACACCACCAAGCAGGCGGCCGGCTGGTTCGACTCGCACTGGCAGGACTGGCTGGCCGGCGGAGTGCGGATCGTCTTCATCGTCGTGCTGGCGCTGGTGCTGCGGGCCGTGGTGCGCAAGCTGATCACCCAGTTGATTGCGCGGATGATCAAGCCGAACGAGGCCGACGAGGAGCCCGGCCGGCTCGGCGGGCTGCTGGCCAACACCGGGGTGGTCAACCCCGAGCGCCGGCAGCAGCGCTCCGAGGCGATCGGCTCGGTGCTGCGCAGCGTCGCGTCGTTCAGCATCCTGGGCACGGCCGCGCTGATGGTCCTCTCGGCGCTCGGGGTGAACCTGGCGCCGCTGCTGGCGAGTGCCGGTGTGGCCGGTGTGGCGATCGGTTTCGGCGCCCGCAACCTGGTCACGGACTTCCTCTCCGGGGTCTTCATGATCATGGAGGACCAGTACGGCGTCGGCGACGAGATCGACACCGGGGTGGCCACCGGCACGGTGCTGGAGGTCGGCCTGCGGGTCACCAAGCTGCGCGGCGCGGGCGGCGAGATCTGGTACATCCGCAACGGCGAGGTGAAGCGGATCGCCAACATGAGCCAGGGCTGGTCGACCGCCTCGGTGGACGTCCAGGTCGGCTACAAGGAGGACCTGGCGCGGGTCGAGGCGCTGATCCAGGAGACCGCGGAGACGCTGGCCAAGGAGGCGCCGTTCGACGAGCTGGTCTGGGCGCCGGTCTCGATCCTGGGCGTGGAGTCCGTCGCGGTGGACTCGGTGGTGCTGCGGGTCGAGGCGCGCACCGCCCCGGGCAAGGCGCTGTCGGTCGCCCGGGCGCTGCGGCACCGGCTGAAGACCGCGTTCGACCAGGCCGGGATCAAGGTCAAGGAGGAGCCGCCGGCCGCCGCCGGCGTCGCCGCGGCCACCGGGGCGGCGGCCTCCGGGGTGGTGCTGACGGCCGCCTCGGTGACACCGTCCGCCGACACCGCCCCGCCGTCCGCGCTGGCCGACCCGGCCTCGCCGCGCTACCTCGCGACGGCGCCGATACCGGCTCCGGTCAAGCCCGCCGACGACGCCTCCAAGGCGCCCTGACGGCCCGGGCGCCCGGACGCCGACGGCCCCGCCGCCCGGCCCGGGCGCCCCGCGCACCCGGGTGCCGACGACGCCGGAGCGCGGCGCGAACCGGAGCAAAGCCCCGCCTCCCGGACATCGGGGGGCGGGGCTTCGCGCTGCCCGGTAACGCTTCGGCATCCACCGCCGGAAGGACCATTGACACCCTCCTGACGAGGACCGTACGGTCCTGTCCAAGCGACTGGAAAGTTTCCTAACAGTTCGCTTCGAGCCCACCCGGTGATCACCGTGACGTGTCAGGAGAGGAGGATCCGCGTCGTGAGCAGACCATCCGCCAAGGCCCCCCTCGCCGGCACCCCCAGCCTGCTGCGCGCCATCAACGACCGCGCGGCCCTCGAACTGCTACTGGAGAACGGCCCGCTCTCGCGGACCCAGATCGGCACCCTGACCGGCCTCTCCAAGCCCACCGCGTCCCAGCTGCTGGCCCGCCTGGAGGCGGCCGGGCTCGTCCTGCCGGTGGGCACCACCGCCGGCGGGCCGGGCCCCAACGCGCAGCTGTACCAGGTGAACCCGGCCGCCGGTCACGTCGCCGGCCTGGACGTCACCAACAGCCACGCCCGGATCGCGGTCGCCGACATCACCGGCGTCACGCTGGCCGAGCACGTCGTACCGACCAAGGGCTGGACCGCCGCCGAGACGGTCACCCGGGTCGCCGCGGCCGTCGCCGGGACGGTCCGGGCCGCCGGGCTCGCCGAGGGCGCCCTGCGCACGGTGGCGATCGGCGTCGGCGGCGCGCCCGACCCCGTCACCGGCAAGCTCCGCTACGCCTCCCACCTGCCCGGCTGGCACTCCCCGCGACTGGTGCAGGACCTCTCCGAGGCGATCGGCGCACCGGTGTCGATCGAGAACGACGTGAACCTCGCCGCCGTCGCCGAGCAGGCCTCCGGTGCGGCGCGCGGGTTCGAGGACTTCGTCCTGCTCTGGGCCGGCGAGGGCATCGGTGCGGCGATCGTGATCGCCGGCCGGCTGCACCGCGGCTTCACCGGGGGCGCCGGGGAGGTCGGCTACATGCCCGTCCCCGGCTCGCCGGTGGTGCGGGACGTCCGCCGCCGCAACTCCGGCGGGTTCCAGGAGCTGGCCGGCGCACCCGCCGTCCGGGCCCTGGCCCGGGAGTACGGGCTCGGCGCGCCCAGCGCGGAGGAGTCGCTCGCCAAGGCCCTGGCGACCCCGGGGGCCGGCGACGAGTTCCTCGCCGCGCTGGCCGGCCGGCTCGCCGTCGGACTGGCCGCGATCGTCGCCGTCGTGGACCCCGAGCTCGTGGTGGTCTCCGGCGGCGTGCCGAACGCGGGCGGCGAGCGGCTGCGCGCCCTCGTCGAGGAGGAGCTGGCCCGGATCTCGATCGCCCGGCCGGAGGTCCGCAGCAGCGCCCTGCCCGGCTCACCCGTCCTGCTCGGCGCACTGCAACGCGCCCTGGCAGCCGCTCGCGAGGCGGTCTTCTCCACGCACTGAAGGCCGCCCCACCGCGGCCCCCGCCGCACCGCCCACCGCCGGTTCCCACCGCACCGAAGCCCTGCACCAAAGCCCCTGCACACCTCTCCCCAACCCCCTTACGCGGGACCAGAGGCAATGACGCCTGCCCGCGCGCCCCCAGGAGGATCTCGAAGTGCACTCCACCACCTCTCGCAGAAGCCGCCGGACGATCGCCGCCGTGACCGGCAGCGCCGTACTGGCCCTGCTCGCCACCGCCTGCACCGGGTCCAGCGACGGCGGCGGCAGCGACGACTCCGCCTCCGGCAAGGACGTCACCATCAGCTTCTGGCACGGCTGGAGCCAGGACTCCGAGGTGAAGGCGATCAACGACAACATCGCCGCCTTCGAGAAGGCCCACCCGAACATCCACGTCAAGACGACCGGCAACATCGCCGACGACAAGGTCAACCAGGCGCTGCGGGCCGGCGGCGACGCGGCCCCGGACGTGGTCTCCTCCTTCACCACCAACAACGTCGGCATGTTCTGCTCGACCAAGGCCTTCGCCGACCTCAAGCCCTTCCTCGCCAAGGACAACATCGACGCGGCCAAGACCTTCCCGGCCGCGATGCTCAACTACACGCAGTACCAGGGCAACCAGTGTTCGCTGCCGCTGCTCGGCGACGCCTTCGGCCTGTACTACAACAAGGCCGCCTTCGCCGCCGCCGGCATCACCGCCGCGCCGAAGACCTTCAGCGAGTTCGCCGCCGCCGCGGCCGCGCTGACCGTCCCCGAGGGCGACGGCTACAAGCAGCTCGGCTTCATGCCGCTCTACCACGGCTACGAGTCGACCACCGAGCACTTCCTCGGCCAGTGGGGCCCCAGCTACTTCGACGGCTCCGGCAAGTCGAACCTCGCCACCGACCCCAAGATCGCCTCGATGCTGACCTGGCAGAAGGGCCTGGTCGACAAGCTCGGCGGCTACGACAAGCTGGACAAGTTCCGCGCCACCTTCGGCGAGGAGTTCAGCGCCAAGAACCCCTTCCACACCGGCCAGGTCGCGATGGCCATCGACGGTGAGTGGCGGACCGCCTCGCTCGCCGAGAACAAGCCCGACTTCGAGTGGGCCACCGCGCCGTTCCCGGTGCCGGACGACCAGCTCGACACCTACGGCCGCGGCTACCAGACCGGCACCATCGTCGGCATCGCCAGCACCAGCAAGAAGCAGGCCGCCGCCTGGGAGCTGGTCAAGTTCCTGACCACCGACACCGACGCGGTGGTCAGCTTCGCCAACGCGATCCACAACGTGCCGAGCACCTTCGACGCGCTCAACTCGCCGAAGCTGATCAGCGACGCGAACTTCAAGACCTTCCTGGACATCGCCAAGAACCAGCACTCCGGCACCACGCCGGCGAGCGTCAACGGCGGCGCGTACATCGTGTCGCTGCAGAACCTCGGCTACGCCTACGAGTCCGGTCAGCAGAAGGACCTCCCGGCCGGCCTGACGGCCACCGCCAAGGAGATCGACGCCGCCATCGCCCAGGCCAAGTAGCCAGCGGCCCACGGAGCTCCCATGTCACTCGCGTTCGGCACCCGCAAGGGCACCGGACCGACCGACCCGGCGGCGCCCTCCACGCAGCACCTGCTGCGCCGGAAGCGCCGCCGGGAGGCGGCCCGCACCCTCGCCTTCCTCTCCCCCTGGCTGATCGGCTTCGGCGTCTTCTTCCTGTACCCGCTGATCTCGACGGTCTACTTCTCCTTCACCAAGTACAACGGCTTCGGCTCGCCGGCCTTCACCGGCCTGCAGAACTGGGACTACGTCTTCAACGACCTCCCGGCGTTCTGGCAGGGCCTGCGCAACACCGTCTGGCTGGTCTTCATCATGGTCGGCCTGCGGGTGGCCTTCGGCCTCGGCATCGGCCTGCTGATCACCAAGGTCAAGACCGGCGCCGGCTTCTTCCGCACCGCGTTCTACCTGCCGTACCTGGCACCGCCGGTGGCCGCGACCGTCGCCTTCGCCTTCCTGCTCAACCCCGGCACCGGCCCGGTCAACCACTTCCTCGGCGAGATCGGACTGCCGCAGCCCGGCTGGTTCTCCGACCCGTCCTGGTCCAAGCCCTCGCTCACCATGCTCGCCATGTGGGGGATCGGCGACCTGATGGTCATCTTCATGGCGTCCCTGCTGGACGTCCCGAAGGAGCAGTACGAGGCCGCCGAACTGGACGGCGCCGGCCCGCTCCAGCGGTTCCGGTTCGTCACCCTGCCGAACATCTCGCCGATCATCATGTTCGCGGTGGTCACCGGCGTCATCCAGACCATGCAGTACTACACGCAGGCGATCGTCGCCGGGAAGGTCGCCGGCGGCAACGCGGGCAACTCCGGGCAGCAGTTCGAACCCGGCTACCCGCAGGGCTCCACCTGGACCCTGCCGCAGATGGTCTACAACCTCGGCTTCCAGCGCTTCAACTACGGCGCGGCGTGCGTCGTCGCCCTGGTGCTGTTCGCCATCTCGATGGCGGTCACCTCGATCCTGCTCCGCCGCAAGTCCGGCTTCATGTCGAACGACGACTAGGGCCCAGTGAGGACACGATCATGACTCTCAGCTCCACCCTCACGGCGCAGGCCCCCGCGAAGGGGCCCGCCCGGCGCGGCGCCCCCACCGCCGCCGCCCGCGCCGCCCGCCGCCGCGCGCTGCTCAACTGGGTGGCCGTGCACTCGCTCGCCATCGCCGCCACGCTGTTCTTCCTGCTGCCGTTCGTCTTCGCCTTCCTCACCTCCGTCATGACGGACAACCAGGCGCTCACCACGGACTACTGGCCGACCTCCTGGGAGTGGGGCAACTACGCCAAGGTCTGGAACACGCCCGGCTTCCTCACCTGGTGGCGCAACACCCTGCTGTACGCCGGCCTCGGCACCGCGCTGACCATCGTCTCCAGCCTGCCGGTGGCCTACGCGCTCGCCAAGTTCCGCTTCCGGGGCCGCAATCTGGCGCTGATGGCCGTCATCTCGATGATGATGCTGCCGCCGCAGGTCACCATCATCCCGATGTACCTGTTCTGGGCGAAGGAGCTCGGGCTGAGCGGCTCGCTCTGGCCGCTGATCATCCCGATGGCCTTCGGGGACGCCTTCTCCATCTTCCTGCTGCGGCAGTTCCTGATGACCATCCCCAAGGAGTACATCGAGGCGGCCCGGATCGACGGCTGCGGCGACCTGCGCACCCTGCTCAAGGTCGTGCTGCCGATGGCCAAGCCGGCCATCGCCGCCGTCGCCCTGTTCCAGTTCTTCTACTGCTGGAACGACTACTTCGGCCCGCAGATCTACGCCAGCAACAAGCCCGGCGCCTGGACCCTCTCCTACGGCCTGGAGTCGTTCAAGGGCGCCCACCACACCAACTGGAACCTCACCATGGCCGCCACCCTGCTGGTGATGGCGCCGGTGATCGTCCTCTTCTTCTTCGCACAGAAGGCCTTCATCGAAGGCGTGACACTGACAGGGGTCAAGGGCTGATGTCCGCACTGAAGTTGGCCATCGTGGGTGGCGGTTCGACGTACACCCCCGAACTCATCGACGGTTTCGCCCGGCTGCGCGACACCCTGCCGATCGCCGAACTCGTCCTGATCGACCCGGCCGCCGACCGGCTGGAGCTGATCGGCGGGCTGGCCCGGCGGATCTTCGCCAAGCAGGGGCACGGCGCCGTGGTCACCACGACGACCGACGTCGAGGCGGGCGTCGCCGACGCCGACGCGGTGCTGCTGCAGCTGCGGGTCGGCGGACAGGCGGCCCGCAACCAGGACGAGACCTGGCCGCTGGAGTGCGGCTGCGTCGGCCAGGAGACCACCGGCGCGGGCGGCCTGGCCAAGGCCCTGCGCACGGTGCCGGTGGTGCTGGACATCGCCGAGAAGGTCCGCCGGACCAACCCCGACGCGTGGATCATCGACTTCACCAACCCGGTCGGCATCGTCACCCGGGCGCTGCAGCGCGCCGGGCACAAGGCCGTCGGCCTGTGCAACGTCGCGATCGGCTTCCAGCGGCGGTTCGCCGGGCACCTCGGCGTCGACCCCGAGCTGATCCGCCTCGACCACGTCGGCCTCAACCACCTCACCTGGGAGCGCGGCGTCACCCTGCTCGACGCCCCGGGCGCGACCACCGGGCGCGAGGTGCTGCCGGAACTACTCACCGGCTTCGGCAAGGAGATCGCGGACGACATCCGGCTGCCGCGGCGCGTCGTCGAGCGCCTCGGCGTGGTGCCCTCCTACTACCTGCGGTACTTCTACCAGCACGACCTGGTCGTGGAGGAGCTGAAGGTCAAGGGCTCCCGGGCCGCCGAGGTCGCCGAGATCGAGCGGCAGCTGCTGGAGATGTACGCCGACCCGGCCCTGGACACCAAGCCGGAGCTGCTCGGGCAGCGCGGCGGCGCGTTCTACTCCGAGGCCGCCGTCCAGCTGATCGCCGCCCTGCTGGGCACCGGCGGCGGGACGTCCGTGCAGGTGGTGAACGCCCGCAACGACGGCGTGCTGCCGTTCCTGCCCGACGACGCCGTGATCGAGGTGCCCGCCGAGGTGGACGCCGCCGGGGTGCGCCCGCTGCCGCAGCGCCCGGTCGAGCCGCTGTACGCCGGCCTCATCGCCGCGGTGACCTCGTACGAGCGGCTCGCCCTCGACGCCGCCCTGCACGGCGGCCGCGACCGGGTCTTCGACGCCCTGCTCGCCCACCCGCTGGTCGGCCAGATCGAACTCGCCGACCAGCTGACGGACCGGCTGCTCGCCCACAACCGCGAGCACCTCGCCTGGGCCTGACGTGCCCGTTCCGTCCGGCCCGCGCCCCCGGCCGCCGTCGCCGCCGACCGCGGCGACGGCCCGCCGGGCCGCGAGGAGACCGACCACCCCCGGCCGGGGACAACGGCCGGGCCACGTACGAGCCGCGGGGACCTCATGACCCACCAGCCCGAACCACTACTGCCCGGCGTTCTCGCCATCGACGCGGGCAACTCCAAGACCGACGTCGCCCTGATCGGCGCCGACGGCACCGTGCTCGGCGCCGCCCGGGGCGGCGGCTTCGCACCGCAGAAGATCGGTGGCGCGGCGGCCGTCGCCGGCCTCGCGCCGCTGGTCGAGGAGGCGGCCACCGCTGCCGGGCTGACCTTCCGCAGCGGTGTGCTGACCACCCACGTCAGCGCCTGCCTCGCCAACGCCGACCTCCCGGTGGAGGAGGCCGCCCTGCGCACCGCCCTGGAATCGCACCCCTGGGGCCTCAGCAACACCGTCGTCAACGACACCTTCGGCCTGCTGCGGGCCGGCACCGACGGCCCGCGCGGCGTGGCCGTCGTCTGCGGGGCCGGCATCAACTGCGTCGGCCTGCTGCCCGACGGCCGCACCGCCCGGTTCCCCGCCCTCGGCGAGCTGACCGGCGACTGGGGCGGCGGCAGCGGCCTCGCCGTCAGCAGCATGTGGCACGCCGTCCGCGCCGAGGACGGCCGCGGCGGCCCGACCGGGCTCGCCCGCGCCATCGCCGAGCACTTCGGCCTGCCGGACACCGGCGCCGTCGCCGAGGCGATCCACCTCGGGCACCTGCCCTTCGGGCGGCTGCACGAGATCGTCCGGGTGCTGTTCGCGGTGGCGGAGACCGGCGACCCGGTCGCCCTGGAGCTGATCGACCGGCAGGCCGACGAGATCACCCGGCTCGCCGTCGTCGCGCTGCGCCGCCTGGACCTGCTGGACGAGCCCACCCCGCTGGTGCTCGGCGGCGGGGTGCTCTCCTCCCGGCAGCCGCTGCTGCTCGACAACCTGACGGCGCGCCTGGCCGTGGCGGCGCCGCTGGCCGAGCCGCGGGTCGTCGTGGCGCCGCCGGTGCTGGGCGCCGCGCTGCTCGGCCTCGACCACCTCGCGGCCGGGCCGGCGGCCCAGGCCCGGGTGCGCGAGGCGTACGACCCGGCCCACCCGGTCGCCGCCTGACCCACCGCAGGCCGGCCCCCCGAGACTCCGCCCCCGACAGGTCCGCACACCCGTCGGGGGCGGTCCCCGTGCGGCGGGCGCCGGGGGCGGCGGCGCGGGTGCCGGGCCTTCGCCCGGCGATCGCGGCCGCGCCGCCGTGCCGTCGCCGCCGCGGCCTTTCCGCCACCGTGACCGCGGCCGCGCGAGAAGTCGGACCGGCCGACTTCTCGCGCCGTACGGCCTTGACCTCAACCGCACTTCATGGTGTGGGATGGGCATCGACGGCGGCGCACGCCGCCGGGGATCGTGGCCGGTCGAACGACGCGGTCGATGCCCCGTCCGTAGGGTGACGACCGGCCTCGGGCCAGTGGGCCGCCTCCGCACCCGATCGTGCCGGAGGCGGCCCCGGGCCCCGTCCGGCCGGGTCGGCTCGCCCGATCCGGTCGACAGGGCGGCCGCCGATGGCGCAGAGTCGCGGCATGCCCCGACTCCCGCTGCCGTCCCTCCCGGCCCACTACCGGAGCCGGGCCGCCACCCCGGCCGACGCACCGGCGATCCACCGGCTGGTCGCCGCCCGCGAACGCGAGTTGCCCGGCGGCGCCGGCGAGAACGCGGTCGACGGCGTGGCCGCCGACCTGGCCCTGCCCGGTCTGGACCCGGCCCGCGACACGCTGCTGGTGCTGGACGCGGCGGGCACCGTGGTCGCCCGGGCCTGGGTGCACGGCGGCCGGCGGAGCAAGGTGGACGTCCACCCGGCGCACCGGGGCCAGGGGTTGGGCGGCGCGCTGCTCGACTGGGTCGAGGCGCGGGCCCGGGAGCTGGGCAGCGAGCGGCTCTCGCAGACCGTCCGGGACGGTGACCGCGCCGCCGACGCGCTGCTGCGTTCGCGCGGGTACGGGCCGTTCGTCACGCAGTGGCTGCTGGAGATCGGGCTGCCCGCCGGGCCGGCGGCGCCCGTACCACCGGACGGGATCACCGTCCGGCCGTTCCGCGCCGGCGACGAGCGGGCCGCGTACCGGCTCACCGAGGACGCGTTCGACGAGTGGCAGGTGCGGCGCAAGCCCTACGAGGAGTGGGCGCGGCACACCGTCGAGCGGGACACCTTCGCGCCCGCGCTCTCGCCGGTCGCGTTCGCGGCCGGGGAGATGGTCGGCGCGGTGCTGTCGCTGGACCTGCCGGACACCGGCGAGGGCTACATCGAGCGGGTCGCGGTCCGACGGGACCACCGCGGCCGGGGCGTCGCCCGGGCGCTGCTGCGGGAGGCGTTCGCCGCGTTCCACCGGCGCGGCCGGCGGGCCTGCACGCTGTGGACGCACTCGGAGACCGGCGCGCTCGCGCTGTACCAGCGGGTGGGGATGACCGTCCGGCTCGGCTCGACGGTGTACGGCAAGCCGCTCCACCCGGGCGGGGCCGGCGGGCCGGCCCGATCGGGCGCGTGAGCCGGCCGTTCGGACCCGCCGGGAAGTTACCGTTCGGTAGGCTCCGGACCGGAGTCGTCGATCGACGCAGGAGCAGGGGGCGCACACGATGGAGCAGCGACGGACCGCGGTGGTGTCGGGCGGCGGGACGGGGATCGGCCGGGCGGTCGCCGCCGAACTCGCCGGACGCGGTTACCGGGTGGCGATCGTCGGACGGCGGGCCGAGGTGCTGGCGAAGGCCGCCGCGGAGATCGGGGGCGACGTGGTGCCGGTCGCGGCCGACCTCACGGTGGCCGCCGAGGTCGCGGCGGCGGCCGAGGCGATCGCGGCACTCGGCCCGGTGGACGTGCTGGTCAACAACGCGGGCGCGGTGATCACCCCGCCCGCCGACGCCTCCCTCGAAGCCCTGGCCGAGGCCTGGCGGCGGGACCTGGACACCAACCTCCTGTCCGCCGTCCTGCTCACCGGCGCGCTCGCCGACCGGCTGCGCCGCCCGGGCGGCCGGGTGATCCTGATCAGCTCCGCCGCCGCCCAGCGCGGCGGGGCCGGCCCGCACTCGGCCGGTTCCTACGCCGCCGCCAAGGCCGCCCTGCACGGCTGGGGCTTCGGCCTCGCCCGGCAGTTCGGCCCGGAGGGCATCACCGTCAACATCCTCGCCCCCGGCTACGTCGAGTCCACCGAGATCTTCGGCAGCGGCTGGACGCCGGAGTTCCACGCCGACAAGATCGCCGCCACCCTGGTCGGCCGGGCCGGCACCCCGGAGGACGTGGCGGCGGCCGTCGCCTACCTGGCCTCCCCGGAGGCCGGCTACGTCACCGGCCAGGTCATCGGGGTCAACGGCGGCGCCGTCCTGGGGCGTTGAGGCCGAGCAGCGGACCCGCACCGGGCGGGCCGGTCCCGCCCCGGTGCGGACCCATCGGCGGGCCGGCGGCTCCCGGGCCGGGCGCCTCACCACCGGCTTGCTACGCCAACCTGCGCCAGCTGCGGCCGGGCCAGCGAACCCGCGCGCGGCCGGGCGCCCTCGCGCGGGACCGGGCGACGACTGGCCGGGGCCCGGGCGGGCCCGGGGGTCAGCGGCGGCCGGCCGCCAGGAGGGCGGGGAGGGTGGCGAACTTGACCCGGGGGCGGCCGGCGGCCTCACCGAGGGCGCGTTCGGCGCGGTCGATGGCCCGCAGCTGCTTCAGCCCGACGGCGTCCGGCCGCCGGCTGCGGACCAGCCGGGCCAACTCCCTTCGGGTGCCGGACGAATCGGGCAGCGCACCGGCCGCGGCATCGTCCAGCAGGGCGTCCACGGTCTCCTGCGCGCAGGCCCGGTTGGCCCCGATCCCGCCGGACGGCCCGCGCTTGGCCCAGCCCACGACGTAGGTGCCGGGCAGCGGCCGGCCGGTCTCCGGGTCGATCACGCGGCCGCCCCGGTGCGGCACGGCCGCGGCGGCGGCGTCGAAGGGCAGACCGGGCACGGGGACGCCCCGGTAGCCGATGGACCGCACCACCAGTCCGGCCCGGAGGGTGCCGTGCTCACCGGTGGGTTCGGCACGCGGACCGTCGGGGCCGGCCACGAGCGCCGTCCCGCCGAGCCGGACGCCCTCGACGCGGCTCGTGCCCAGGAGTTCGGTGGGCGCGGCGAAGAAGCGCAGCACGATCCGGCGGCCGGGGCGCGGCGGCTCGCCGCCGTCGACGTGCTCCAGCGGCAGCCCGGCGAGCAGCGCGGCCTTCGAGCCCTCCGGCGCGGCGGCGATCGCGGCGCGGACCTCGGGGTGGTCCTCGACGACGAGTTCGACGCCGGGCAGGTGCTGGAGCGCGAGGAACTCGGACCGCGTCCAGGCCGCCTGCTCGGGCCCCCGGCGGGCGAGCAGCACCACCTCCCGCACCCGGCTGTCCCGCAGGGCGGCGAGGGCGTGGTCGGCGATGTCGGTCGCGGCGAGCCGGTCCGGGTCGAGCAGCAGGATCCGGGCGACGTCCACGGCGACGTTGCCGTTGCCGACGACGACCGCCCGCTCGGCGGAGAGGTCGACGGCCTCGGCCGGGACGGTCGGGTCGGCGTTGTACCAGCCGACGAAGGTGGTGGCGGGCAGGCTGCCGGGGAGGTCCTCACCGGGCAGGCCGAGCCGGCGGTCGGTGGCGGCGCCGACCGCGTACACGACCGCGTGGTGGTGGGCGGCCAGTTCGGCATGGCTGAGGTCCTTGCCGATCTCGACGTTGAGGTGGACCCGCAGCCGGGGGTGGTGGAACACGCTCGCGAAGCTCTCGGCGATCCGCTTGGTCGACTGGTGGTCGGGGGCGACGCCGTGCCGCAGCAGGCCGCCGGCGACCGGCAGCCGGTCGATCATGGTGATCTCCGCGCCGGTGGTGCGCAGCAGCGACTGGGCGGTGTAGCTCGCGGACGGGCCGGTGCCGACGATCGCTATCCGCAGCGGCCCGAGGTCGTCCGGCAGGCTCCGGGGGAAGGTCGGCGCTCCCCAGCTGTGGTCGGCCGGGTGGTCCCGGTAGTAGTCGCGGTTGAGCTCCCCGAAGACGGTGTCGGGGCCGGCGAGCCGGTCGACGGGGTAGACGGCGTCGACCGGGCAGGCGTCCGCGCAGGCGCCGCAGTCGATGCAGGCGACCGGGTCGATGAAGAGCATGTCGGTACGGCCGAACTCCGGCTCGTCCGGGGTGGGGTGGATGCAGTTGACCGGGCAGACGGACACGCACGAGGCGTCGTTGCAGCAGGTCTGGGTGATCGCGTAGGCCATGGCCGGGTGGGGTCCTCGCTGCGTGGGGGAGGCGGTCGGGTCACGCCGGGTCGGGTCGGGCGCAGGCGTCGAGCCGGTCGGCGCGGGCGTCGGCCGGCTCTCGGGGTCGGGACGGGTCGGAGACGGGGCGGGGTTGCGGTCGCGTCGGCGAGCGCCGGCTCGGGTCGGGTCGGGTCAGAGCATGTCGACGCGGCGGTAGACCGCGGCCGCGGAGCTGTTGAGCAGCCCGGCCTCGCCGAGGAAGGCCATCAGGTGGCTGGAGCTGGTGCGCATCATCGCCTTGCGGTGCTGGTTGGCCCGCACCTCGGCCAGCGCCCGTTCGGTGTCCAGCCCGGCGGCCCGGTACACGCCCGGGTGGACCATGCTGCTGACGATGACGTAGGCCGCCACCGCGATGCCGGTCCCGGCGGCCCGCCGACGGGCGCGGCCGGCGCCGCGCAGCCGCTCGCGGATCTCCTGGCGGGCGAACTTCATGTGCCGCGATTCCTCGACGACATGGATCCGGGACGTCCCGCGGACGATGTCCAGGACGTTCTCGCCGCGCATCCAGTCGCGCTGCATGACGTCGAGCACCTCTTCGGCCACCAGGATCCCGCCGTAGGCGAGTTCACCCTTGGCGGTGGCCTTGAAGAGGCGGCCGGCCTGGGCGATCACCCCGGCCGGCCGGTACTGCGGGACGCCCATCTTCTCGCAGGCGCGCGCGAACATGATCGAGTGCCGGCACTCGTCGGCTATCTCGGTGAGGGCGAAGCGGAACTCCGCGCTGGCCGGGTTCTTCAGGTACTGGTCGCGCAGCACCATCTGCTGCAGGATCATCTCGAACCAGATGCCGGTGGTCATGATCGAGCAGACCTCGTGCCGGGTGAGGGTGACCCGCTGCCGCTCGGTCATCTCGTCCCACAGCCGGGTGCCGTAGAGCGTGCTCCACTCGGGGTTGAGCCCGTAGCCGTCCTCGGGGAGCGGCGCGTCCCAGTCGATCTCGGTCGCCGGGTCGTAGGAGAGGGTCGCGGCCGAGTCGAGCAGTCGCTTCGAGACGTCGTCGTCGGCCGAGGTGTGAGCGTGGATCCCTGCTGCCGTGCCGGGGTGAGCCATGGCTGCCTCCAGGTGCGTGCCCTGCGCGGGGTTCCCGCCCGCCCCGCTTATTAGACGGAGAGTACAATAAGAGGCCGGGCGCGAGAAGCCCTCGCGCACCGGCCTCCGGCGGAACCCGGATGGCACGTCAGCGTTCCGGCACGTCAGGCATCGCGAGCCGTCAAGGATGCGGACCGCCAGACACTGCGGCCCGTCAGGCGTCGTGGTCCCTCAGGCATCGCGGCCCGTCACGCCGCCGGGGGTTTCACGCGTTCGGGCTGAGCGCCAGCCGGAGTGCCCCGGCGGCCTCCGCCGTGGCCTCGCGGAACCGCCGGCCTATCCCCAGGTAGTTGATGTAGCCGTGGATCAGGTCGGGCTGGCGGCTGAGCGCGACCACCACGCCCGCCTCGCGCAGCCGCTCGGCGTACGCCTCCCCCTCGTCGCGCAGCGGGTCGAAGCCCGCGGTGGCGATGTACGCGGGCGGCAGGCCGGTCAGGTCGGGGGTGAGCAGCGGGGAGAGCCGGGGGTCCGAGCGGTCCACGCCCTCGGGTGCGTAGTGGTCGGCGAACCAGTCCATGTGCGCGCTGGTGAGGAGGAACCCGTCGGCGAACAGCTCCCGGGACGGCCGGTGCCGGGAGGCGTCGACCGCCGGGTAGAAGAGCAGCTGGAACGCGGGCGCGGGCCCGCCGCGCCGGACCGCCAGCTGGGCGGTGACGGCCGCCAGGTTGCCGCCGGCGCTGTCGCCGCCGACCGCGATCCGGTCCGGGTCCACACCGAGGTCGGCCGCCTCGGCATGGGCGTGGTCGAAGGCGGCCAGCGCGTCGTCCACGGCGGCCGGGAAGACGTGCTCCGGGGCCAGCCGGTACTCGACCGAGAGCACCCGGACACCCGCGTGCCGGGCGAGGAAGCGCGCGGTGTTGTCGTGGCTGGTCCGGGTGCCGAGCACCCAGCCGCCGCCGTGGAAGAAGACCAGCAGCCCGGACGGGGCGGCCAGGCCGTCCGGCGTGTACAGGGTGGCCGGCAGTTCGCCGTACTCGACCGGGATCCGGATCTCGCGGGTGGCCACCGGCTCGATCACCGGGCCGCTCACCAGGTGGCGGCCGTGGTCCAGCCCGACCCGCGACGCGGCCACTCCGGCGGGCCTGACCAGGTGGTTCCCGGAGATCCGCTGGAGGCTCAGCAGCAGTTGGGCGTCGAGGGCCAGCCGCTGGCCGTCCCGTCGGACGGGCGCGCCGGCGATCAGCCGGCGCAGCGGCCGCGGCAGCGCGTAGGCCGCGCGGACGGCGGCGGCCTGGGCACGGACCTGGACCGGGATCGGGGCCGGTGCCGGTGCCCGGGTCGGGATCGTCATGGTGCCTCCTGCGTGGTCGGGGCCCGGGCCGGCCGCTCGCGGTGGACCGGCACGACGGCTCGGGATCGAGGCGGCTCAGCGTAGTGTTACTCGCCGGTTCGGCCCAGCGTGCCCCTTCGCTTGACCGGTCGGTGACGGCCCGGGCCTCGCGCGATGTCCGCGCGGCGGATGCCGGGCGCCCGGCGGTCCTCGACCGGACGGACGCGGGCCGGGCCCCGACCCGGCGCACCGACCACACCCCGAGCCCGTGGGACACCCCGGCAACGCCTGACGGGACACCCCGGCCCGGGCCCCGCGCAGGTCCCGGCCCGGCCGCCGCCGGTAGCCCGCCGTGACTGGCGGCGACGCGCGCCGGAGGGATGATGGAGAAGCCCCGGCCCAGGCAGCGGGGGGTACGGACCGGCGCGCTCGCGGCCGGAGGAGAGGAGCGGATCGGATGAGCACGGTGGGCCTCCTCCCCCTCGGCCCCCGGTCACCGGTGGGCCGCGCACGGCACCCGGTCCCCCCGGCGGACGCCGGCTCTGCCGCCGCCCCTGCCGCTGCCCCTGCCCGGCGGGCGGTGACCCGGCGGCCCGGCGACGGCGGGGCAGCACATCACCCGGATGGGGGCCTGCGGCGGCACGCGGCCCGACGGCCGGACGGAGGGTGACCATCGGACGGACGGACGAACCGCAGACGGCCGAGACCGCACGACACATCCGAGGTGCGCATCATGGACAGCCGACGACCCCCCTTCGTCGACAGCGCGGCCGGTGCCCTGCTGGACGCGGACGGCAGGATCGTCCGCTGGACCCGGGAGGCCGAGCAGCTGCTGTCCCTGCCCGCCTCCGAGGTCTGCGGCCGCCCGGTCCGTGAGCTGCTGGCCGACCCGGCCACCTGGACCGCCCTGCTGGCCGAACGCCGGGCCGAGCGCGCGGCGGCAGCGGAGCGCGCGGCGGCAGCTGAACGGGCGGCCTCCGCCGAGCCGGCGGCGCCGCAGTCCCCGGAGCAGTCCTCCGACACCTGGTCCGGCACCGCGCTGGTGCGCTCCGGCCGGGGCGAGGAGCTGGGGATCGTCTTCCAGGTGCTCCCGCTGGAGGACAGCGACGGCCGGAAGCCGTCCGGCGCGGCCCGGTACTTCCTGCTCGGCGCCCCCGCCGAACTCGTCACCCAGTGGCGGCAGGACCAGGCGTTCACCCGGGAGCTGTTCCTCCAGGACCGGGTCGGCCTCGCCGTGTTCGACACCCAGCTGCGACTGGTCAGGACCAACACCCACCTGCTCCCCTACTCCGGCCTCCCGCCGGACCTGACCGGACGGCGCCTCGGGGACTTCCTGGAGCCCGAGGGCGCCGAGGCGGTAGAAAAGCAACTGCACGAGGTGCTGCGGACGGGCCGGCCGCTGGTGATCTCCGGAGAGCTGGTGCGGACGATCGAGGAGCCGGGCGGCGGGGCGGCGATGGCGATCTCGGCCTTCCGGCTGCAGGCCGCCGACGGTCAGGTGATCGGGGTGACGGCGCTGTTCACCGACGTCACCGCGCTCCACCGCTCCGGCGAGCGGCTCGCCGTGCTGCACCGCGCGACGGCGGCGGTCGGCGGATCGCTCTCGGTCACCGGCACCGCCGGGGACCTCGCCGCCGTCCTGGCGCCCGGGCTGGCCGATCTGGCCGTGGTCGAGATCGCCGAGGCGGTGTTCACCGGCGAGGAGCCGGCGCCCGGCCGGGACGGCCGGCTGCTGCTCCGCCGGACCGCCGTCACCGGGGACGCGGACCTGCTGGAGGACGCGGGGCTCGACCGGGTGGCGGAGACGACTGCGGTCGAGTTCGACACCGAGGGCTCACCGATCGCCCCCGTCGGCCATCCCACCCTGACCACCGCGGACGCCTCCCCGAGCACGGCCGGCACGATGACCGCGCCGCTGCGTGCCCGGGGCAGCCTCCTCGGCCGGGTGACCGTCCACCGCGCCGCCGGCCGCCTCGCCTACGAACCGGCCGATCTGGACCTGCTGCGCGAGATCGCCGCCCGCACCGCCCTCGCGCTGGACAACGCCCGCCGCTACACCCGCGAGCACCGCGCCGCCGTCAGCCTCCAGCGCAGCCTGCTGCCGCCCGCGCACTTCGAGACCGCCGCCGTGACCACCGCCAGCGTCTACCTGCCCACGGACACCGCCAGCGGCGTCGGCGGCGACTGGTTCGACGTGATCCCGCTCTCCTCGGCCCGGGTCGCGCTGGTCGCCGGGGACGTGGTCGGCCACGGGCTGGAGGCCAGCGCCACCATGGGCCGGCTGCGCACCGCCGTCCGGACCCTCGCCGACCTCGACCTGGAACCCGACGAGCTGCTGGTCCATCTCGACGACCTGGTCTGCCAGTTGCTGATCGAGGGCGCGAGGCCGGAGGAGGACGGCGAGTGGCCCGCCGGTCAGCGGACCGGCCCGTTCGGCGCCACCTGCGTCTACGCCGTCTACGACCCGGTCTCGCGGCGGTGCGCGATGGCCTCCGCCGGACACCCGCCGCCCGCCGTCGCGGCGCCGGACGGCACCGTCGAGTACGTGCCGGTGCGCCCGGGCCCGCCGCTGGGCGTCAGCGGTCTGCCGTTCGAGGTGGCGGAGGTCGAGCTGGCGCCGGGCAGCGTACTGGCGCTCTACACCGACGGGCTGATCGTGGGGTACGGGGGCGACCTCGACGAGGGGCTGGCCGAGCTGCGCAGCCGGATGGCCCGCCCCGGCGCCGCCGCCGCACCGCTGCGGGAGCTCGGCCGCGCCATCGTCGACGGTCAGCCGGCGCACCGGCTGGCCGACGACGTCACCCTGCTGCTCGCCCGCACCCGGGCGGTGCCGACCGACGCCACCGCCACCTGGTCGGTGGAGGCCGACCCGGCGGCCGTCGCCCGGGTGCGCGGGAGTGCGACGGCGCGGCTGCGCGCGTGGGGCCTGGAGGAGCTGGTCTTCACCACCGAGCTGGTGCTGAGCGAGCTGGTCACCAACGCCATCCGCTACGCCGGCGGCCCGGTCGAGGTGCGGCTGATCCTGGCGGAGCGGCTGACCTGCGAGGTCTCCGACCCCAGCGCCACCCAGCCGCGGATGCGCCGGGCCCGGCTCACCGACGAGGGCGGCCGGGGCCTGTACCTGGTCGCCCAGCTCACCAGCCGCTGGGGCAGCCGCTACACCCGCAACGGCAAGACCATCTGGGCCGAGCAGGAGCTGCCGTAGCCACCCCGTCCCGGGCCCGGGCCCGCCCAGGACGGCGAAGGGCCGGGACGGCGAAGGGCCGGCACGGGCGCCCTCGCCGTCCCGGGTGTCCAGCAGCCGCACCAGCCGGGCCGCCCGAGACGCGGGTCACATCCGTGCGTGTCACAACCCGGCCGCCCGGTCCGTCTCAAGGGGTGCAGGGACGGACGACAACGGAGGAGCACCCCATGGACGCGCGACTGAGCCTGTTCGCCACCCCGGTTGCCGGGAAGGCCTTCAAGCACCTGATGGCGCTGGGCAGGACGCTCAAGGACGGACCGCTGCCGGCGGCGACGCAGGAGCTGGTGGCGCTGCGGGTGAGCCAGATCAACGGCTGCGCGGTCTGCATCGACATGCACGGCAAGGAGGCCGCGGCCGCCGGCGAGACCGCGGCGCGGCTCAACCTGGTGGCGGCGTGGCGGGAGGCGACGGTCTTCACCGAGGCCGAACGGGCCGCGCTGGAGCTGGCGGAGCAGGGGACGCGGGTCGCGGACGCGGCCGGCGGGGTCGACGACGAGGTGTGGGCGCGGGCCGCCGCGCACTACGACGAGGAGCAGTTGACCGCCCTGACCATGCTGGTCTCGCTCATGAACATGGTGAACCGGCTCAACGTCATCACCCGACAGCCCGCCGGGGACTACGAGGTCGGCCAGTTCCACTGAGTACGCGACGGGCGGGGGCGAGGGGCTCCCGCCCGCGAATGGTTCGGACGATCAGGAGAGGGGATCCGGCGTGAGCAAGGTCGAGGAGTTCGAGGAGTTGCGGTCGCTGCTGTTCTCGATCGCCTACCGCATCCTGGGCAGCGTGAGCGAGGCCGAGGACGCGGTGCAGGAGACGTGGCTGCGCTACGACGGCTCGGCGACCCGGCCCGCGTCGGTCAGGGCCTTCCTGTCGGCGACGGTGACGCGGATCTCGATCGACGTCCTGCGCTCGGCCCGGGTGCGGCGGGAGGCGTACGTGGGCGCGTGGTTCCCCGAGCCGCTGCTGGACGACCCCTACCAGGACCCGGCGCGGTCGGCGGAGCTGGCCGACTCGGTGTCGATGGCGGCGCTGCTGCTGCTGGAGCGGCTCAGCCCGCTGGAGCGGGCGGCGTTCGTGCTGCGGGAGGTGTTCGGCTTCGGGTACGACGAGGTGGCGGCGACGGTCGGCCGGTCCGAGGCCGCCTGCCGGCAGCTGGTGGTGCGGGCCCGCCGGCACATGGAGGCCGGGCGCCCGCGCTTCGAGGCGGTCCGCACGGAGCAGGAGGAGCTGTCGGCGCGGTTCTTCGAGGCCCTGCGCGAGGGTGATGTGGCCGGTCTGCAGGAGCTGCTGGCCGCCGACGTGACGATGGTCGGCGACGGCGGCGGCAAGACCCCGCAGCTGGCCAGGGCCATCGCGGGGGCCGGGAACGTGGCCCGGCTGCTGGCCGCCTTCTTCCCCCGGCTGGCGCTGGTCGACGTGACCTGCGAGCCGCACGAGGTCAACCGCCAGCCGGGCGCGATCCTCCGCGACCGGGACGGCAGGGTGCTCCAGGCGCTGTCGCTCGACGTGCTCGACGGCCGGATCCAGGCCATCCGCCTGGTCCTCAACCCCGACAAGCTCGGCCACCTCGGCCCGGTCGCCGACGCCTGGGCCGTCCACGACGAGGTCCGGAAGGCCCGCCGCCCGAGGCGGTGAACGGGCTGGCTCCCCGGGACAACGAGAAGGCCGGTCGGTCCGACGTGAGTCGGGCCGACCGGCCTTCTGCTGGTCTGACGACCAAGTGTGCGCGAGGGGGGAGTTGAACCCCCACGCCCTTTCGGGCACTGGAACCTGAATCCAGCGCGTCTGCCTATTCCGCCACCCGCGCATCTGGGTGATGAGGTAAATCGTAGCCCATCCGCGCGGGTGCTCCGAACCAGGTCAGTGGGGCCGCCGGGATCAGCCCGCGAGGCGCTCCACGATCCAGTCCAGCAGCACGGGGGACCCGTTGCTGTGCACGGTGTTGTCGTCGTCGAAGGCGACCTCATCCAGGTGGCCCCGGTCGAGGTCCGCGTCGGTGATGGAGAGGTTCACGTCGACGTTCCACCGCACCGGGTCGAAGTCCAGCGCCGCCGCGCTGACGGACGGGACGAAGGCGCCACTGCGGAAGTCCTCGGAGATCTTCGCCTTCAGCGCGTCCGCGACCTTGCCGAAGGAGTCCAGGGTGCCGCCGGGCGCCCCGTCCAGCGCCGGGACCTCGGTGGTGGTGCTGCGACGCACCGCCAGGCCGAGGTGCATGCCGCCGATCGGCTGCTCCTCGCCCCGCTCCGGCTGGAAGCGGGCCGTGGCGCTGGCGATCAGCGCTTGCCAGTCGAAGGCGACCTCGCCCGCCGGCAGCGGGCGGCCGACGCCGTCGCGGCGGCCGTTGGAGACGCCCAGCTTGCGCGGGATCGACGGGAACTCGTCGAAGCGCTTGAGGTCCGCCAGGAACTCCGCACGCAGCGGGCTGGAGGTGGCGACCGGCCCGGAGTACTTGGAGTTCTCCACCCAGGCCCAGAGCAGCTGCTGGGCGGCGGGGCTGCGGATCAGGTCGGCCTGCTTGGCGCCGTCCGGGCCCGCCGGGGTGTAGTCCTCGAAGAAGTAGGCCATCTGCTGAAGCACCAGCGGGATCCACGCGCCGTTGTGGGGCGAGTCGTAGGAGAGGTACGTCTCCGTCTGGTGGTCCATCTTCTGCGTCTCCAGCTTGGCGAGCGCGAAGCGGGTGACGATCCCGCCCATGCTCACCCCGCCGACGGTCAGCCGCTCGTCGCCCACCCGCTCGTCGATCAGCTTCTGGATCGCCGCGATCGCGACCTCGGCGTTGGCCTGGATGTGGGTGTGTCGCTCCTCGAAGCCGAGCAGGACGATGTCGAAGCCCCGGGCGAGCAGCTGGTCGAAGAGCCCCTGCTTGTCGCCGTAGGGCTGGTTGAAGTACGCGAACAGCTCGGGGAGCTTGCTCGGGCCGTAGCTGAAGCCGTCCGCGAAGAGGAAGGGCTTGCGCAGGCCGAGCTTCGGGTTGGCGTAGTAGACGGCCGCCTTGCCCTTCGCGGCCTGCCCCTTGTACTCGGCACCGGTCAGCTCCCAGACCACGTCGGCCTGGCGCCCGCCCGGGGCCGAGCGCTCCAGCGCGGAGGCGAACCACACGTCGGTCGTCAGCGAGGCGGCGAGCTCCGCCACCTCCGCCTGACTGGGCTCCGCCTGGCCCCCCTTGAGGGTCAGGGCTACGTCGATCCGGGGTTCCTGTGTCATGACTACCGCCTCGGTCCAGTCGAACGGGGATCACGTGCGCACAGTCGATGACCGTAATGGTTTGATCACGCACCGCACCAGCGAAACACGCAGAGTGATCGAGATTGTTCGGCCACAGTTGGCGGATGACCGGAGTTGTCCGACCGGTCAGACGGGAAAGTCGCCGGCCCGGACGGCGGCGAGGAAGGAGTCCCAGGCGGAGGCGGGGAAGAGGAGGGCGGGCCCGTCGGGGTCCTTCGAGTCACGCACCGGCACGAGGCCGGGGAATCCGGGGGCCACCTCGACGCACTCGCCGCCGTTGGACGCGCTGTAGCTGCTCTTCAGCCAAGCGGCCGCGCTGAGATCAGTCATGAGCCTCTCCAACGGACGCGTTACACGGAAAAGTCGCCGGCCCGGACTGCGGCGAGGAAGGAGTCCCAGGCGGAGGCGGGGAAGAGGAGCGCGGGCCCGTCGGGGTCCTTCGAGTCACGCACCGGCACGAGGCCGGGGAATCCGGGGGCCACCTCGACGCAGTCGCCGCCGTTGCTTCCGCTGTGGCTGCTCTTGCGCCAGGCGGCTGCGGCGAGCTCGTTCGTCGTCATCTCTGAACCCTTCCAGCGCGTCGGCGATCAGCGCGAGCGAGTCCCCCACTGAAAACGCGTCCCCACGGAGGCGATCATAGCTTTGCTGGTGACCGGACACGATTGCCGCGACGTCGCACGGATGCCCTCGATCAAGGCTCTCCGAGTAAACCCAGTGCTGCCCGCCAGGCATCTCCAACATCACCATGGACTTGTCGACTACGGTCCGGCACTGAGCGAACGGCACGACCTGGATGACGATGTTGGGCAACTCGGCAACGGCCAGCAAGTGCTCCATCTGGCGCCTCATCACACCGGGGCCGCCGACCACGTTCCGGATGGCACTCTCGTCCAGGAGTGCAAGCAAGAGGGGTCCACCGTCGGCGAGAAACCGTCGTTGCCTCCCCAATCGCGCGGCAGTCCGCTCTTCGACCAACTCGGGACTTCCCGCGGCATCCCCCGTCGCGAACAGAGCCCGCGCATACTCCCTGCACTGCAGCAGCCCGTGCATGAAGTTGAATTGGAAGACCCTGATGGCAACTGCCTCGGCCTCCATGTCCGCGTGCTCCTGGAACCAGTCCGGGTGCTCGATCTCCGCGTTCCAGTCCACCCGGTCCCAGAGCCGCTTCAGCAAGCCACCGGTGCTCATCAACTGGTCGGCTTCCTCCACCGACTCAGGAGGCATCCGGCGCTTGCCACTCTCATATCGGGTGATGTTCGTCCGATTGCAGTGCAGGAGCTTGCCAAGCTCCTCCTGGGTGTAGCCGCCCAACTCACGGTAGAACCGCAGCTCTTCGCCGAACATCACGGCGGAGCTGGCCGTCGGCCCCTGCTTCGCCCTCCGGTGTGACATGCCGTCCCCCCTCACGTGCCGCATGTGACCGGTACTCCGGATTGGTCGTCACCGTACCTCCGTCCCCTCGATCATTGATGCCGGAACGCAATCTTCTGCTTGCACCGCGTGACCACGCGCCGTCCCGCGAGCCGCTTCCACTCCCCCATCGCCCCAGGAGGTAGCCACGCCATGTCCAAGAACTGCGTAGACCGCCGGCTGTTCGGCCCCCAGCACCGTCGACCGCGTGAATTCGCGGCGTGGCTGGACTCCCGGCCCGCGTGCACCCCGCTGGCCCGGCTGATGCTGCGGGCCTATCTCGCCGGGATGCCGCAGGGCGAACGCTACTCGGACGTCGGCGAGTTGCTGCTCGGCGAACTCTTCGCCAACGCCGTCCAGCACAGTGACGCGCCGCCGGACCGCATGATCGAGGTCCGGTTCGCGCTGATCACCGACCGGCTCCGGATCGAGGTGCACGACGCGGGCACCGGCCGCCCGACCGCCCGGCTCTCCGCCACCGACGACGAGCACGGGCGGGGCCTCTTCCTCGTCAACGAGCTCGCGGACCGGTGGGGTTGCCGCCCGCGTGCGGGCGGGGTGGGCAAGTTCGTCTGGGCCCTGGTCGCCCCCGGGCCCGAGTACACCGGTCCCGCCTTCGGTCGTGCTCCCGGCGTCATCGCCGTCTGACGGCAGCGCCGCCCCGGCGCATTCACCGTGCGCCCCGCAACGGTTTCCCCCCAACGTGGGGTTTGGCTCAACCCATCGGCCCGTGCGTACCGATGCCCCATGCGGCGCAAGTCCCGGGCGGGGTGGCGGCGCTGAGGGCTGCCACCCCGTTCGCCGCTCCTCCCCCGGTCGACGACTACCGCTGGCCGTTACTTCGCGGCGTCGAGGGTGGCGCGCCAGAGCGGGCTGTCGACGTAGTGGTTGTCGTACTGCTCGGAGGAGTCCTTGATCTCCTGCGGGCTCGCCTCGCCGCGCATCACCCGGCCGAGCAGGCGCAGGTAGTCGAAGCGGGGCATGCCCGGGGTGAAGACGAAGAGCACGTCGGCCTCGGAGCCGGGCGCCGCCGCGAAGGCGTGCGGGGTGTGCGGCGGGACGAGCAGCAGGTCGCCGGCGCCGAGGACCTTGATCTCGTTCTCGACCAGCACCTGCAGCGAGCCGTCGATCACGAAGAACAGCTCCGAGGCCCGGGTGTGGAAGTGGGCCGGGGCGCCGACCGCGCCCTTGGCGAAGGTCGAGCGGTAGCTGGTGATCGAGCTGCCGTCGGTGCCGCAGTCGGCCAGCAGGGTCATCACGCTGCTCGGGTCACTGGTGGTCTCGGCCTCGGCCGCGCGGGTCAGCACGGGCTTGAGGTCGGCGGCGGCCGGGATGAGGTTCGCAGCGGTGTTCACAGTCGTTCTCCGTGTTTCGGGTGGTGGGCCCCGGTCTCTCGCCGTGGCCTTGTGTCTACGACTCTACGCAGTCGAGAGACCCGAGCAAGGGTGCATTTCCAACCCACTTCCGTGGGTCAATTCTCGGACGGTGCCGGACGTGACCCAGCGTCATCCGAGGCCCCGGCACCAGCCTTTCAGACGTCCCGGCGCCGCACGACGACCACCGCGAGCACGACGGCGACCAGCGGCCAGAGCAGGTACACGGCCCACGAGCCGGGGACCGTCGCGGTGTACGCGAGGGAGTCGGGATCCGCCGGCCAGTTCTGGACCAGGCGCCGCCAGGCGGTGGACGGCATCAGGTGGTTGACGTCCGCCGACCAGCGCGTCCCCTCCGAGAACATCGGGGGCAGCAGCACCAGCGTGAAGACCCCGGTGACCACGGTGGTGGCGGTGTGCCGGATCAGCACCCCGAGACCCAGCCCGACCAGGGCGCAGATCGGGGCCACCAGGGTGCACGCCACCAGGGCCCGGGCCAGCCCGTGCTGGGTGGCGGGGGCTCCCCCGCCCAGCACGGCCTGGGAGGCCAGGAAGGAGCCGACGGAGGTCACCGCGCCGACCGCGGTCCACAGCGCGGCGGTGACGGCCGCCTTGGCCAGGACCACCTGGCCACGGGCGGGGACGGCCACCGTGGTGGTGCGGATCAGCCCGCTGCTGTACTCGCTCACCACGGTGATGGCGCCCATCGTGGCGGCGACCAGCATCAGGGTCCAGTACCCGGCCGCCGGAAAGGCGTTGAAGGGGAGGAACTCGCGGGGCGCGCCCGGGACCGCGTCGCCGTCGTGCGCCGCCATCGTCGCCGCGACGGCGGAGCCGATGACGAACACCGTGGTGACCGCGATCGCCCACGGGGTGGAGCGCAGCGACCGCATCTTGATCCACTCGGAGGCGAGCAGATCGCCGAAGCGCACGGGCGAGGCAGCCGCCGGGACGACTGAGGGGGTGACTGCGGGGGCTGCCGCCGGGGCGGCCGTGGACGTCGTCATCGGGGCTCTCCTGCCAGGTATTCGACGCTGTCGGCGGTGAGTTCCATGAAGGCCTCCTCCAAGGAGGCGTTCCGGGTGGTCAGTTCGTCCAGCGGGATCCGGTGCTCCAGGGCGAGCGCGCCGATCCGGTCCGCCGGCAGTCCGGTCACGGTGAGCCTCCCGGTACCGGCCGGGTCCGCCGGTGCGACCGAGCCGCCCGCGGCGGCCAGCACCGCCGCCAGTTCGGCGGCCTGCCGGGTGCCCACCACGACGCCCCGGCCGGTGCTGCGGGCCGCGAACTCCCCGACCGGCTCGGCGGCGATGAGCCGGCCCCGGCCGATCACCACGAGGTCGTCGGCGGTGTGCTCCATCTCCGACATCAGGTGGCTCGACAGCAGCACCGTGCGCCCCTCAGCGGCCAGGCGCCGGAACAGCCGGCGCATCCAGAGCACGCCCTCCGGGTCCATGCCGTTGACCGGTTCGTCGAAGACCAGCACGGGCGGGTCGCCGAGCAGGGCGGTGGCGATCCCGAGCCGCTGCTTCATGCCCAGCGAGAACCCGCCGATCCGGCGGGCCGCCGCCTCGGCCAGCCCCACCTCCCGCAGCACCTCGTCGACCCGGCGCAGCGGGATGCCGTTGCTGCGGGCCAGGGCGGACAGCTGGGCCGCGGCGCTGCGTCCGCCGTGCACCTGGTTGGCGTCGAGGAGCGCGCCGACGTGCCGCAGGCCGCGCGGGTGGGTGCGGAAGGGGAGGCCGCCGACGGTGGCGGTGCCGGCCGTCGGGGCGTCCAGGCCGAGGATCATCCGCAGGGTGGTGGTCTTGCCCGCTCCGTTGGGGCCGAGGAATCCGGTGACCCGGCCCGGCCGCACGGTGAAGGTGAGACGGTCGACGGCGGTCCTGCCGCCGTAGTGCTTGGTGAGTTCCTTGACTTCGATCACGAGGACGACTCTGCCCGGGCGGCCCTCGTCCGGGCATCGGGCCCGGGGCGACACCTCCCCCGGCGGGATCCGCCCACGGGCGTACGCCCCCGGGCCGATGCCGCGCGGGCGGCCGCTGGCTAACCTCGCCGCATGAACGTCGGAACGATCACCCCGCGCACCGCCACGCCCCCGCCCCGGCCCTCGCGGAGAGGCGCCGTGCCGGTGACCGGCACGCGCGTCGCGGCCTGGGTGGGCGGCTCCGTCTACGTGCTCGCGACGGCCCTGCTGGCGGGGGCCACGCCGCGGGCTCCGCACGCGCTGCACGCCGTCGGGTCGCTGCTGGCCGTGAGCCTGCTGGTCGGTGTGGTGCGGAGGATGCCGCTGCTGGCGCTGGCGATGGCCCTCCTCGGCTCCGCCGTCGTGGTGGTGGGCACGGGGAACTCCGGCGATCCGCACCTGGCGTTGACCTACCAGAGCCAGTTCCTGCCCTTCCTGGCGGTGGACGCCCTCCTGGGCTTCGTCGTCGCCACCGGTGCGCGCCGGGCCTGGATCGGCGCCGTGACCGTGTCCACCCTCGTCCAACTGCTGCTGGTCGGCGGCTTCGCCCACGGGGACAACCTGACCGCCAACGCCGTGATCGCCGTCCTGGCGACGGCCGCGGCCTGCACCGTCGGCCTGCTGGTCCGCGAGCGCCGCGAGCACGCGGTGGCGCTGCGCTCGCAGGAGGTGGCCGAGGCGGTGACCGCCGAACGGCTGCGGATCGCCCGGGAGTTGCACGACATGGTCGCGCACAGCATCGGCATCATCGCCATCCAGGCCGGGGTCGGGAGCCGGGTGATCGAGACCCAGCCCGCGGAGGCCCGGGAGGCACTGCGCGCCATCGAGGCCACCAGCCGCGAGACGCTGGCGGGTCTGCGCCGCACGCTGGTGGCGCTGCGGCGGAGCGACCCGGGCCCCGCGGAGTCGAGGCGGGCGCCGCTCGCGCCCTCGCCCGGACTGGCGGACATCGACGGGCTGGTGGCGGCGACGGCCGACGCGGGGGTGCGGGTCGACCTGCGCCAGCGGGGGGAGCGGCGCCCGCTGCCGGCCGAGATCGAGCTGTCCGCCTACCGTATCGTCCAGGAGGCGCTGACCAACGTGGTCCGCCACGCGGCCACCGGGCACTGCCGGGTGACCATCGATCACGGGGACGGGGAGCTGTCGGTGGAGATCGTCGACGACGGGCGCGGCGCCGCCACGAGCGGGCCGGACCACGGCTTCGGGCTGGTGGGCATGCGGGAGCGGGTCGCCCTGCTGCACGGCCGGCTGAGCGCCGGGCCGCGCCCCGGGGGCGGCTTCCGGGTGGCCGCCCGGCTGCCGCTGCCCGCCGGAGTCACGGCGGTGGCCCGATGAGCGTCCGCGTCCTGCTCGTCGACGACCAGCCGCTGGTGCGATCCGGACTGCGCGTGATCATGGCCGACCACCCCGACCTGCTGGTGGTCGGCGAGGCCGCCGACGGCGCCGAGGCCGTCCGACTGGTCGGCGAGCTGGGTCCCGACGTCGTGGTGATGGACATCCGGATGCCCGGCATGGACGGGATCGAGGCCACCCGACTGATCACGGCCGGACCGGCGACGGCCCGCGTCCTCGTGCTGACCACTTTCGACGAGGACGACCACGTCTACGACGCGCTGCGGGCCGGGGCGAGCGGCTTCGTGGTCAAGGACATGGCGCTGGACGACATCCTCGCGGCGGTCCGGGTGGTCGCCGACGGCGACGCGCTGATCGCGCCGGGCGTGACGCGCCGGCTGATCGCGGACTTCGTCGGGCGCCCGGGGGCCGCCCGCCCCGGGGCCGCCCCGGAGGGCCCGCCCCCGACGGTCGAGGGCATCACCGAGCGGGAGCGGGAGGTGCTGACCCTGGTCGGGCGCGGCCGGTCGAACGCCGAGATCGCCGAGGACCTCTTCATCACGGTGGCCACCGCCAAGTCGCACGTGTCGCGGCTGCTCGCCAAGCTGGGCGCCCGGGACCGGGTCCAGCTCGTGATCACCGCCTACGAGGCCGGGCTGGTCACGCCGTCCCGGTGACCGCCCGGCCCAGCCCCGGCAGACCGGCCCGCCGTGGTGTACTGGGTCAAGTCGGCCCGTGCAGCACACACTTGGGGGAGCCGTGTTCCACAGCGACGACCGGCGCCCGCCCGGCATCCGGACGCCCGACCGGGAGACCGCCGAGGAGTTCGGCGAGCCGGTCGCCGTGCTCCGCGACGCCCCGGCCGGGTGGTTCACCCTGCTGGGGCGGCAGAGCTCGGACGGGTTCCTCCACTGCCTCGACGTCGGCTACCACCGCGGCACCGACCTGATGGCGACCGTCCAGACCTCCCGGCCGCTGCCGGTGAGCCACCGGGTCCGGCCGTTCAGCACGCCCGAGTCCGAGCTCTGGGTCTTCCTCGCCGACTCCGGGCGGATCGACCACGGGACGTTCCCGGAGGACCTCGGGCCCGTCCGCCACGAGGTCGTCCTCCGCCTGGACGGGGTCGCCACCCGGGTGGCGGGGTCCCGGTCCCACGGCTGCACCAGCGCCTCGCTGCCGTGCGGCGCCGGGCACCTCGTGGTGACCGCGCCGGACGCCCACTGGGAGGCCGTCGCCGACCTCGTCCTGCGCCGGGCGGGCGACTTCTAGGGGCGCCCTCGGCCCTAAGCCCCTGCCCCTGCCCCTGCGTCTGCGTCTGCGTCTGCCCCCTGCCCCCGCCCCTGCGCCGGCTCGGCGCCTGAGCCGCTCAGCGGTCGAGGGCGATGGCGTGCTTGGCCCGCTCGACCGACTCCTCGGCCGGCGGGCCGCCGGGGTTCTCGGTGGCCAGCGCCTGGTTGAGGGCCACGAAGGGGCGCATCCGCTCCTCGTAGCGGGTGAAGGCGGCCCGGTGGTCCCCGCCCGCCGCCCTTTCCCGCCCGAGCTCGTCGGCGAGCACATGGGCGCCGACCAGCGCCAGGCTGGTGCCCTGACCGGAGAGCAGCGAGGCGCAGTACCCGGCGTCGCCGACCAGGGCGGTCCGGCCGACGGACCAGCGGTCGAGGTGCACCTGCGCCATCACGTCGGCGTAGAAGTCGGGCGCCCGCTCCAGCGCGGCCAGCAGCCGGGGCGTCTCCCAGCGCAGCGCGCCCATCCGCTCGGCGACCTGCCGCCTGGCCAGCACCATGTCGCGCACGGCCGGTTCGTCGCTCCCGTAGCCGAAGGTGATCCGCAGCTCGCGGTTGCCGCGCACCGGGTAGATGCCGTAGCCGGCGTGGCCGTCGCGCTGCCAGACCTGCCAGTCCTCCAGGCCGAGGAAGTTGTCCGCGCCGAAGATGGCGACGTGGGAGCCGAGGTGGCGCAGGAACCGCTCCTCGGGGCCGAAGGCCAGCCTGCGGACCCCGGAGTGCAGGCCGTCCGCACCGACCACCAGGTCGAAGGTGCGGGGCGCGCCGTGCGCGAAGGTGACGTGCACGCCGTGCTCGTCCTCCCGGAGCCCGGTGATGCTGTCGCCGCCCACGAACTCGACGCCGTCGGAGGCGTGTTCGTGCAGCAGGGCGACGAGGTCCTCGCGCAGCAGCTCGACGTCGTCGCTGTCGAGCCGGCCGCTGCTGTAGGTGGCCTCGGTGGAGCGGTGCACCTCGTTGCCGTCGGCGTCGAGGACGGACATGCCGCGCATCCGGGTCCGGGCGGCCCGGATCGGCCCGGTCAGACCCATCCGGTCGACGACGTCGAGTGCGACGCCCCGGATGTCGACGGCCTGGCCGCCACGGCGCGGGGCGGCGGCGAGCTCCACCACCGTCGGGGCGAAGCCGTTGCGGCGCAGCCAGTGGGCGAGGGTGAGGCCGGCGATGCCGCCACCGGAGACGAGGACGGTCTGCATGAGGAACTCCCCCTGTTCGCGGCCGGTTACCCGGACGCCTGTGTCTGTACGCTGTAAGCGAGCTGCTCGTGCGCAGCTCGCGCTCTGAATGTACGACGTAAATTCAGAGGCACGCAAGGAGCTGACCAGCAGGTTCGGGCGCATCTGTGCTAGTACAGCGGGCCTTTCGGTGGGCATCTCGGCCGGTCGGCCCTGAGCTAGTACAGGGCGGACGACCGCGAAAAGATCTTCCGAGGAGTCGACAGCATGGCCACGGACCCGGACCCGCCCTACCGGCGCATCGCCGCCGACCTCCGACGGCGGATCGCCACCGGCGCGCTCGCCCCGGGCGAGCGGGTGCCCTCGAACCGCCGGCTCGCCCAGGAGTGGGGCGTCGCCCTCGCCACCGCCACCAAGGCGCTGACCGTGCTGCGGCTGGAGGGGCTGGTGGAGGCCCGGGCCCGGGTCGGCACCGTGGTGGCCGGCGGCCCGACCCGCCCGACCGGACCGGGCGTGGCGGTTCCGGCGGTCGCACCGGCCGCAGCTGCCGTCGCGCCCGTGCCCGCGCCGCCCACCGCAGCCGACGCCCACCCCGCACCGGACCGCGCGCCCGCCGGGGACGGCGAGCTGAGCCGGGAGCGGATCGTCCGGGCCGCGCTGGAGCTGGCCGACGCCGAAGGGCTCGGCTCGCTCTCGATGCGCGCCGTCGCCGGGCGGCTCGGGGTGTCCGCGATGTCGCCGTACCGCTACGTCACCAGCAAGGAGGAGCTGGTCATGCTGGCCGCCGACGCGGCCTTCGGCGAGGCCCGCTACCCGGCCGACCCGCCCGCCGGCTGGCGGCCCCGCCTGGAGCTGGGCGCCCGCACCCTCTGGGCCCTGTTCCGCCGCCACCCCTGGCTCGCGCAGCTCAGCCCGGTCACCCGGCCGCTGCTGCTGCCCAACCTGCTGGTGCACGCCGAATGGGCGCTCGCCGCGCTCGACGGCCACGGCCTCTCCGCGCCGGCCATGCTCGACATCCACGTGCTGCTGTACAGCTACATCGAGGGCATCGCCGTCAACCTGGAGCGCGAGGACCAGGCCCGGGCCGCCACCGGCGTCACCGAGGACCAGTGGATGGACCGCCAGCTCCCCGTCATCGGCGCGCTCGCCGACTCCGGCCGCTTCCCGGTGTTCGGCCGGCTGATGGCCGACCTCCCGAACGGCTACGACCTGGACCTGGACACCCTGTTCGAGTTCGGCCTGGCCAACCTGCTGGACGGACTGGCCTCCCGCGTCGGCCCGACGGCGCCCGCCGGTCCCTGATCCCCCTCGCGCCCCCGGAAGGCCCGGCGGTACTCGCGCGGGGCGACCCCGACCCGGGCGACGAAGACGGGCCGCAGCGAGACCGCCGCACCGAAGCCGCAGCGGACCGCGACGGCGTCCACCGGCAGGTCCGTCTCCTCCAGCAACCGCTGGGCCAGGAGCACGCGTTGCTCCAGCAGCCAGCGCAGCGGCGTGGTGCCCGTCGCGCCGACGAAGCGGCGGGCGAACGAGCGCTCCGACATCAGCGCCAGCCCGGCCATGCCGCGGACCGTCCACGGGGTGTCGAGGGCGGCCAGGACCTCGGCGCGGACCCGGGCCAGGACGTCGTCACCGCCGGCGTCCTCGGGGACCGGCGACGGGATGAACTGCGCCTGCCCACCAGCCCGGAAGGGCGCGGTGACCATCGTCCGGGCGATCGTGGCGGCGGCCTGCTGGCCGTGCGCGGCGCGCACCAGGTGCAGACACAGGTCGATGCCGGCCGCCACCCCGGCGGAGGTCCAGAGCCCGCCCTCACCGGTGAAGAGCACCTCCGGGCGGACGTCCACCGCCGGGAAGCGCCGGGCCAGTTCGCCGGCGAGCGCCCAGTGGGTGGTGGCGGTCCGGCCGTCCAGCAGCCCGGCCTCGGCGAGGACGAAGGCGCCCGCGCAGAGCGAGGCGATGGCGACACCGCCCTCGTGGGCGGCGCGCAGGGCGGCCAGCACGGCCGGGTCGCGCGGCTCGTTCAGCCGCTCCATCCCCGGGACGACGACCAGATCGCACTCCCGCAGCGTCTCCAGGCCGAAGTCCGGCACCCGCTCCAGCCCGCCGCCGAGCCGCACCCGGGCGCCCTGCGGCCCGCAGACCCGCAGGTCGAAGGCGGGCAGCCCGGGCCGGGTCAGCCGGTTCGACCACACCTCGCCGATCACCGCGTAGTCGAACGCCCGCACGCCCTCGAAGATCAGGCAACCCACAGTCCGCATGGCAGAAATCTAGCGACGAAGGGCGCCCGGGCGCCCGGGGCACGGTGGCAGGAATCGATCGATGGGTGGCGCCGGCGCCCCTCACCCGGGGTGCCCGGGCGCCGACACGATGGACGCATGACGAACACCGACGCATTCGACGCCCCGCTCACCATCGACTCCGACGCCGTACTCGTCGTCATCGACGTCCAGAAGGGCTTCGACGACCACGCGTTCTGGGGCGAGCGGGACAACCCGGAGGCCGAGCAGCGGATCGGCGAACTGATCGGCACCTGGCAGGAGACCGGGCGCCCGGTCGTGGTGGTGCAGCACGCCTCGCAGACCGGGCCGCTGGCCCCGGGCACCCCGGGGTACGAGCTGAAGGACGTGGTGGCGGACGTCAAGGCGGACCTGCACATCACCAAGCCGGTGAACAGCGCCTTCTACGGCACCCCGGACCTGCACGCCTGGCTCCGGCAGCGGGGCGCCCGCCAGGTCGTCATCGTCGGGATCATGACGAACGTGTGCAACGAGACCACGGCGCGGATGGCGGGCAACCTCGGGTACGACACGGTCTTCCCGACCGACGCCATGCACACCTTCGACATGGCCGGGCCGGATGGCGTGACCGTGCCGGCCGCCGAACTCGCCCGGGCCACCGCGACGGTGCTGCACGCGATGCGCTTCGCCAAGGTGGTCACCACCGGCGCCGTCCTGGCGGCGGCGGTCAGCTGACTGACTGACCAGCAGTCAGCTGATCAGCGCCTCATAGGCCGCCCCCGCACACCGGGGTGCGGGGGCGGCCGCCGGGGGCTCAGCCCTTCTTGGAGAGGAAGTCGTACGCCCCCGCGGCGACGTCGTCCAGGTACGGGCCGGCCTGGTACATCGGGTCGCCGGTGTGCTTCCCGACCGAGACGTTGCTGACCAGCGCCGGCTTGCCGTCCTTGACCGCCAGCCAGCCGCCCCCGCTGGAGCCGCCGGTCATGGTGCAGCCGATGACCAGCATCGGCGGGCGGGTCGGCTCGTAGGACAGCCGGCCCGGCTTGCCGCTCTCGCAGCGGTTCAGCTCCATGCCGTCGAACGGCGGGGCGGCCGGGTAGCCGTACTCGGTGACGCTCAGCTGGTCGCGCGGCGCGTTGAACCAGACCGGCACCGCACCGCCGACCGTCTCCTCCAGCGACTTCGCGCCGTCCGCGGGCTTCACCCGGATGACCGCGAAGTCGTAGTGGGTGGCCGCGTCACCGGTCTTGCCGCCCTCGGCCTTCCACTGCGGGGACGTCACCGCCTGGGTCGCGCCCCAGATGCCGAACGGCGCGTACTGGGACTCGTCCGCCTGCTTGCCACCGCTCATCGCGGCATTGCTGTTGAAGGCCGGGATGAAGGAGATGTTGCTGTAGAACGAACCGCCCTTGCCCTGGTGGACGCAGTGGCCCGCCGTCCAGACCAGGTTGCTCTTGCCGGGGTGGGCCGGGTCGGCCACCACGGTCGCCGAGCACTGCGAACGGCCCAGACCGCCGCCGGCCGCGCCGGCGCCCGGCTCGTCCGCGAACAGCTTCCCGTGCACGGCGAGCTTGGTGTACGGGTGCTGCAGGGGCTGGGCGTTGACGGTCTTCGGCAGCGGGTCGTTGCCGTTGTCGGCGGGCTGCGCGGGCGGCTGCCCGGGCTGGGCCGGCGGCTGCGCGGGCTGGGAAGGCTGGGCCGGGGCCTGGGTCGGCTGGGCCGGGGCCTGGGAGGGCTGCTGCGCCGGCTGCTTGGGCGGCGCCGGGGCCTGCGAGGCCGGCTGCTGGGTGTTGGACGGCTTCGGCGCCGCCGGGGTGGTCGCGGCGGCCGGCGTGGTCGGGTGCCCCGGCTGGGTGGGCTGGCCGGCCGGCGGCTTGCTGCCCGCCGCCGGGGTGCTCGGTCCCGGGGCCGACGGCTGGGCGGGCGCCTGGGTGCCCGCGGGCTGCGGCGCCGGCGGCTCGATCGGCTCGTTCGGCTTGGCCTGGAGCAGCTTCTCCAGGGTCCAGAACCCCTTGGTGGCGGCCGGGAGGGCGTAGTCCTTCGCCCACTTCTCCCAGTCCTCGAACTTCCACTTCTTCAGGTCGTCGAGGTTGGCGGGGAGGCCGAGGGCCGGCGCGCCCGCCGCGGCGGCGGTGTCCGCCGAGCTGTTGTCCGGCCCGCACGCCGAGGTGCCGAGCAGGGTGAGTGCGAGGACCGACGCCCCGAGGACGGCCCGGGCGGAACGCGTGGATCTGACTGACGATGACATGAACTTCCGAATCCCCCATGTGTGAAAGCGCGCGGCGCCGTCGAGACGGCGCCGCGGTGCGCGGGGGAGTATTCCACTGACCGTCAGATGCGGGCCAACCCGCCCCCGGCGTCGCGCCGCGGGCGGGTGCCCGGCAACGGGGTCCGGGGGCGGGGCGGGGTCCGGGCAGGGCCCTACCGGCCGACCGAACCGTCCAGTTGCTCGCGAATGATGTCGGCGTGGCCGGCGTGCCGACCGGTCTCCTCGATCATGTGGACCAGCAGCCAGCGCATCGACGGCGCTTCGGCGCCGGGCCGCAGCGACCGGACCCCGGGGCGGTCGAGCCGGTCGGAGGCGGCGGCGATCACCTCGTTGGCGCGGGCGATCGCGGCCCGGTAGGCGGCGACCGACCCGGCCACCGTCTCGTCGCCGGGCGAGGCGGCCTCGTCGTCCCACGGTTCGTCGCCCTCGCCCCGGTAGGCCCAGAGGAACCAGTTGAGCTCGACGGCGGTGAGGTGCCGGACCAGCCAGAGCAGGCTGGTGCCGGAGCCGACGCCGGGGCGCCGGGCGTCCTCGTCGGTGAGGCCGTCGGTCTTGCCGATGACGGCCTCGCGCAGGTAGTCCAGGAAGGTCAGCAGGGTGGTCGGTTCGTCGGCGTCGAGGCCCGGCGGGCGGACGTCACGGTGCTCGTTCGCGGCGGTGTTGTCGGTCACGCCCACCAGGCTAACGAGCCCTCCCGTCACCAGCCCTGGTGGTGGACCCAGTCCCCGAGGTGGCGGGCGCAGTCGTCGACGGACTCCCGCCAGGAGTGGACGGCGCCCTCGCCGGCCTCGTCGCTGACGTGCTTCACCAGCCGCACGGGGAGCCCGGCCCGGTGGGCGACGGTGGCGACGGCGTAGCCCTCCATGTCGACGAGGTCCGCGTGCTCGGCGAGCCGGTCACGGGCGGCCGCGCCGGAGACGAACTGGTCGCCGGTGGCCAGCACCGGGCCGTCCCCCTTGCCGACCATCAGCGGAGCGCCGTAGGTACGGCCGGTCAGCTCCAGCAGCGCGGGGCTGTCGAGGTCGTGCTGGATCACCTGGACGACCGTGTGGGTGCCCGCCCAGCCGGAGCGCAGCGCGCCCGCGGTACCGAGGTTGACCACCTCGGAGGGGTGCTCGCCACGGGCGAGGACGGTCGCCAGTGCGGCGGTCGCGTTGACCTTGCCGATGCCCGTCAGCAGGACCGGGAGCCGGTCACCCAGGTACGCGGCCTCCTCCCGGACGGCGACGACGAGCAGCGGACGGTCGGCGGAGATCGTTCCCAGAAGTCGCATGCCGCCATGGTACGGACGGCCCTTCCGGAGACCGGGGCGGCACAACCGGACCCCTCCCCTCCGACTGTCCGGGGAACCGCATAGGGTGCATCCCGCGTCGACCCGATCACCGACCCGCCCCGCGCACCGGGGCGACGGACCCCGGCGAGCCCTGGCGGCCGCCGGCAGGGCTCGACCCCGTGGTCGGCCGCACTCGTACCAGTGATCGCAGCAGTGCCCGCGGAGCGGGGCCCGGGACCGGGCCCCCGCGATGCTCAAGATCGGCGCAAGTCGGGTGTGGCCGCGGGGAGTGACGGCCATACTGCTGGCAACGGCCGGGCCCCGGATGACGGAGCCGGCCACAGGGGAGGGTGAGGCCGGTGGCGACACCAGTACGTACGGAGCGGCCCCGCACGGTGGCGCCGGCGCGGCCCGGCGGCACGGCCGCGGCCCGGGAGACCGGCCCGCTCGGCCGGCTGCGCCGCGCCACCCGGACGGCACCGGGCCGGCTGCGGCTGGCCGGAGCGCTGCTGGCGGTGCTCACCGTGGCCTTCGGCGCGCTCACCGCCTGGCAGGTCAACTCCCGCGCACAGGCGGCGGAACGGGTGGTCTCGTACAGCCAGCCGCTGAGCCAGGCGGCCGCCGACATCCACCGTTCACTGGCCGACGCGGACACCACGGCGGCCACCGGCTTCCTGCTGGCCGGCGCCGAGCCGAAGGCCGTCCGGGACCGCTACGAACAGGACCTCGCGACGGCGTCCCGGCTGATCGCCGAGGCCGCGGCGCGCACCACCACCTCCTCCCCCGCCCAGGGCTGGCTCGCCACGCTCAACCAGCAGGTCCCGGTGTACGCCGGCCTGGTGGAGACGGCGCGGGCCGACAACCGCCAGGGCTTCCCGCTCGGCGGCGCCTACCTGCGCCACGCCTCGGACCAGATGCGCACCGTGCTGCTGCCCGCCGCGGCCCAGCTCAGCGCCGCCGAGAACCAGGCGCTGGCGGACGACTACGCCGAGGCGCAGTCCATCCCCTGGGCCGCGTACGGGCTGGGCGTGGTGACGCTCACCGCGCTGGTCTGGGTGCAGACGACGCTGTACCGGCGGACCAACCGGGTCTTCAACATCGGGCTGCTCGGCTCGACCGCCGCCGTACTGGCCGCGGTGCTCTGGCTGACGGTGGCCGGGACGGGCGCCAACTCCACGCTGCGCAAGAGCCAGATCGACGGCGCCAACCCGCTGAAGGCCCTCAACGCCGCCCGGGTCGACGTGCTGACCGCCCGGCTGGCGGAGAACCTCCACCTGGTGGCCCGCGGCTCCAGCACGCAGTACGCGGACCTCTGGACGAAGACCACCGAGCACCTCTTCAGCTCCGGCACCGGTCGCCCCGGGACGGCCGGCACCCTGGCCGAGGCCCGGCGGCTGGCGCCCGAGGACGCCGGCGCGGCCATCCTCGACGCCATGCGGCAGTACGACCAGTGGCGCGAGCGGCACCAGGCGGCGAGCAACCTGGAGAACGTCGAGGCGGACTACCAGGGCGCGCTGGACGCCACGGTGACCGTCAAGGAGGCGGACGTGCCGAAGACCTCCGACGCCGCGTTCAACGCCACCGACCAGCGGCTGGCGCAGGCCGCCGCGACCGAGCTCCAGGAGTTCAAGCGGGCCGCCGAGGGCACCGACGAGGACTTGCGCACCGCCGCCGCGGCGGTCGCGGTGCTGGCCCTGGTGGCCGCCGCCGCGGCCCTGCGCGGCCTCGGCCGGCGACTGGCCGAGTACCGGTAGAAGGGGGACGGACACGATGGGCAGGACAACGGTACGGGCCGGATCGGCCACCGCGGTGGCGCTGCTCGCCTGCTGCGCGGCGGTGCTCGGCGCGGGCGGCCCGCAGGGCGCGGTGCTGTCGGCGGGCGCCGCCGCGCCGGCCACGGCGCCCCGGCAGGAGCAGGCCGGCAACGACTGCGACGTCTACCAGAGCGTGCCGCCGAGCAGCGAGGACGGCCCGGCGGTGAAGGCCGTCAAGGCCAAGCGCAGCCTGGTGATCGGCGTCGACCAGAACAGCTTCCGCTGGGGCTCCCGCAACCCCAACACGGGCCAGATCGAGGGCTTCGACATCGACCTCGCCCGGGCGATCGGCGCCGCGATCATGGGTGATCCGGACAAGGTGACCCTCAAGGCCGTCCCGACCGCCGAGCGGGTCAAGTTCGTCCAGGAGGGCCGGGTCGACCTGATCGTCCGGACCATGACCATCACCTGCGACCGGCTCCAGCAGATCGCCTTCTCCAAGCCGTACTTCAACACCAGCCAGCGCGTGGTGGTCCCCAAGGCGTCCGCCGCGAGGACGATCGACGAGGCGGTGGACGGCAAGACCGTCTGCGCGGCGACCAGTTCCTCCGCCGAGGACGAGCTGAAGTCCCGTCCGAAGGTCGCGAAGATCGTCTCGGTGGAGAACCACCTGGACTGCCTGGTGCTGATGCAGCTCGGCAAGGTCGACGCGACCATGACCGACGACGGCCTCGCGGCCAGCCAGGCCGCCCAGGACCAGACCGTCCGGCTGGTCGACGGCGAGGTCCGGCCGGCCGTGATGGGCGTCGCGATGCTCAAGACCAGCACCGACCTGACCGCCCGGGTGAACCAGGTGCTCGCCGACTACCACGCGAGCGGCGCGTGGCGGGCGGCGTACGACCGCTGGCTCAAGCCGTACATGCTGAACGACGCCGAGCACTACTGGCCGGCGCAGCGTTGACCGGCCCGGCACGACCCCGGCACCCCCTGAGGAACCGATGACGGCCCGGTGACGGCCCGTCGGCGCCCGGCCCCGGTCCGGCCCCGCGGCCACAGGCTAGGGTCGGGGCGGATCGGTCCGGGGCAGCGAGAACGATCCAGGACAGAGAAGGAGAGAGGGCGTTGGCAGCTTCCGCTGGCCCGGTACTGAGCCGGGAGGAGGTCGACCGTGCGCTGGCACGCCTCGGCGCGGACCGCGACGCGGTCGAGTCGGCGCTGCTCTCGCTCCAGGACCACGCGGGCCTGCGGCTGCTCGACGGCGCCGCGCTGACCGGGCGGACGCAGGAGCGCTGGTCCGTCGCCGGGCAGGGCCTGCCGCTGCTCTGGTCGCTGTTCGACCGCTACTCGGAGGCGCTGGCCTCGGCCCGCGCGGTGCGCGCCCGCCGGTCGAGACCGGGCGCGGCCGAACTCGCCGAGCTGAGCGAACTGCTCACCGGCGAGGCGGTCACCGTACCCGGCGGCGCGGTGCCGGACGGCCCGCAGCTGCTCGGCGCACCCGCCAAGCTGGTCGAGCGGGTCAGCCTGGACTCCCTGATGACCAGGATGAACTCCTGGTACGCCACCGTGCTGGAGGTGGTGAGCGCCGCCGACGCCGTCTGGTCGGCGCTGCCCGCCCGGATCGACCTGCTGCTGGCCGAACTGCGCCGGGTGCAGACGCTGGCGGCCTCGCTCGGCGTGCACACCGGCAACCACCCGCTCGGCGACGACCTGGCCGGGCTCGAAGCCGATCTGACGGAGCTGCGCACCGAGGTGCGCGGCGACCCGCTGGCGCTCTGGCGCCCGGCCCGGGTACCGGCCCAGCGCGGCACCCGCCCGGACGGCACCGCGCTCGCCACGCCGTCCGGCGTGGTGGACACCGAGCGCTTCGACCGGGCCGGCCGGGCGCTGGACGGCGTCCGGGTCGAGCTGGAGGACCTGCTGCGGCTGCGCGACGACGCGGAGGAACGGCTGCAGGGCGTCGGCGACCTGCTGCAACGGGCCGACGCCACGCTGGCGCAGGCCCGCCGGGCGCGCGGCGAGGTGCTGGCGAAGATAGCCGCCACCGAGGTGCCGGCCGTGCCGGGACCGGCCTCGGCGCTGCGCGAACAGATCGTGCTGGCCCTGGAGTTGCGCCAGAGCGGCCAGTGGCACCGGCTGGCGCCGCTGCTGGACGCGCTGGAGGACGCGGCCGCCAAGGAGCTGGGCCGGGCCCGGCAGTCGCTGACCGAGGTGACCCAGCCGCTGGCCGTCCGCTCCGAGCTGCGGGGGCGCCTGGACGCGTACAAGGCGATGGCGGCCCGGCTGCGGGTGGCCGAGGACCCGGTCGTGATCGAGCGCTACGAGAAGGCCCGCTGGCTGCTCTGGAGCGCGCCCTGCGACCTGCGGGCGGCGGCCGGCGCGGTGGCCCGCTTCCAGCAGTCGCTGCGGCCGGCGCAGGCCGAGCCGCCCGGGGCCGGGCCGGTCGACGGACAGACACAGCAACACGGACTGGGGGGCTGAGGTTCATGGCGCAGGCGTGCGTACGGCCGGAGTGCACCGGCGACGGGACGATCGACGCGGACGGCTACTGCGACGAGTGCGGGCTCGCCCCGGCGGGCGCCGCCCCGACGGGCTCCCCCTCGACGGGCTCCGCCGCCCCGGTGGGCACCGCCGCGGCGGGCCCCGGCTCGCCCTGCCCCCGGGAGTGCGCCGGCACCATCGACGACGACGGGTACTGCGACGAGTGCGGCCTGACCGCCCCCGGCGGTGACACCGGACTGACCCAGCCGTACGTGCCGTCCGCGCGGGTCGACCCCGACTCGGCGCGCTCCTCCCGGACCGGCTCGTCCCGCTCGCTGTCCGGCCGCTCCCGCTCGCACCGCTCCACCCGGACCGGCAGCGGCCGTTCGGTCTCGGTGCGCAGCAGCCGGGGCAGCGTCAGCGCGGGCACCCGCCACCGGCTCGGCGCCGGTCTGGTGACGGTGCCGACCGTGCCGGCGGCCGATCCGACGGCGGCGGTGCTGGCCGACCCGGAGGTGCCGGAGCGCAAGCGGTTCTGCTCCAAGTGCGAGACCCCGGTGGGCCGGGAGAAGAACGGCCGGCCGGGGCGCCCCGACGGCTTCTGCACCAAGTGCGGCACGCCGTACTCGTTCACGCCCAAGCTCCGCCGGGGGGACCTGGTCGGCGGGCAGTACGAGGTGGTCGGCTGCCTGGCGCACGGCGGGCTCGGCTGGATCTACCTCGCCATCGACCGGCGGGTCAACGACAAGTGGGTGGTCCTCAAGGGCCTGCTGGACACCGGGGACGAGGACGCGCTCGCGGTGGCCGTGGCCGAGCGGCGCTTCCTCGCCGAGGTGGACCACCCCAACATCGTCCGCATCATCAACTTCGCCGAGCACCCGGACCTGCGCACCGGCTCCACCGACGGCTACATCGTGATGGAGTACGTCGGCGGCAAGTCGCTCAAGGACATCGCCAACGAGCGCCGGGCGCCGGACGGCCGGCGGCTGCCGCTGCCGGTGGAACAGGGCATCGCGTACGCGCTGGAGGCGCTGCCGGCGCTCGGGTACCTGCACAGCCGGGGCCTGGTCTACTGCGACTTCAAGATCGACAACGTGATCCAGAGCGGCGACGCGCTCAAGATCATCGACATGGGCGCCGTCCGCCGCCTCGACGACGACGGCCCGATCTACGGCACCATCGGCTACCAGGCCCCGGAGATCGCCACCGACGGCCCCTCCCCCGCCTCCGACCTCTACACGGTGGCCCGCACGCTGGCCGTGCTCACCTTCGACTTCCAGGGCTACAGCACCACCTACCGGGAGAGCCTGCCCGGGCCGGAGTCGGTGCCGGCCTTCGCCGAGTACGAGTCCTACTACCGCTTCCTGGTCCGCGCCACCGACCCGGACCCGGCCCGCCGCTTCGGCTCCGCCGAGGAGATGGCCGACCAGCTCACCGGCGTGCTCCGCGAGGTGCTGGCGCTCCAGGACCAGCGGCCCCGCCCCGCCCTCTCCACCCTCTTCGGCCCGGAACTGCGGGTGGTCGACACCGATCTGGTGCTCCCCGCGGTGCGCCGCGGCGAGCTGCGGGTGACCGCGCTGGACCCGGCCGCCGCCGCCCTGGCGCTGCCCGTCCCCCGGGTCGACCCGAACGACCCGAACGCGGGCTTCCTGGCCGCCCTGCTGGCCGCCGACCCGGCGGAGGCGCTCGCCGCGCTGGCCGGCGCCCCCGCCGTCTCCACCGAGCGCCGGCTGCGCGAACTGCGCGCCCACCTGGAACTGCGCAGCCGCGCCGACGCCGACCGGATGCTCGCCGCCCTGGAGAAGGACCACCCGGACGACTGGCGGGTGGTCTGGTACCGCGGCCTCGTCGCCCTGGTCGACTCCGTCAGCGGCTCCTCCGGTCCCGGGTCCCCCGGCGAACCCGACGAGGCGAGGCTGCGGGCCGCCGCCGAGGCCTTCGACGCCGTCTACGACGCCTTCCCCGGCGAGTCCGCCCCGAAGCTCGCCCTCGCCATCTGCGCCGAACTGCTCGGCGACGGCGGCGACGCGGCCGAGTTCTACCGCCTGGTGTGGACGACCGACCAGGCCTACCTCAGCGCCGCCTTCGGCCTGGCCCGGGTCCGCCTCGCCGACGGGGACCGCCCCGGCGCCGTCCGGGCGCTGGAGTCGGTACCGGCCACCTCCAGCCAGTTCACCGCCGCCCGGATCGCCGCCGTCCGGGCCCGGCTGCGCGGACGGCCCGCCACCGACCCGCTCGGCGCCGACCTCGGCGCGTGCTCCGAGCAGTTGACCGCCCTGCGGCTCGACGACCGGACCCGCGAGGAGCTCTCCGTCGAGGTGCTCGACAGCGCGCTCGGCTGGGTGTCCGCCGGCTCGCCCGGCGGCGCCGGGCAGGCGGGCGTGACGGCCGGGGCGAGCGGGGCGGACGGGACCGGTGGGACCGCGACGACCGGCGAGGTCACCGTCCTCGGACGGCCGGCCGCCGACCGGGAACTGCGGCTCGCACTGGAACAGTCCTACCGGGTACTCGCCCGGTTGGCCGACCGGGCCGAGATCAGGATCGAGATGGTGGAGCGGGCCAACCGCGCCCGCCCCAGAACGTGGGTGTAGCAATGCCGCAGCAGACCGTGTGCCAGAGCTGTTCCGAGCCGCTGGACCAGGAGGACGCGTACTGCGGCTCCTGCGGGGCGAGCCGGAACGGCCGTCCGGCTCCGGGCGCGATGCCCGCGAGCTGGTCCGCCGCCCAGGGCGCCGGCGGGGCGGACCACGCGCCGACCGTGCCGGTGCCGGTGGTCCCCGCCGCCGCGCCCGGAGCGGCGGTGCCCGCCCAGGGCGGCCCCGGCTGCGTGCACTGCGGCCTGCCGCAGGTCACCTCCGACGGCTACTGCGAGGCCTGCGGGGGCGCCCAGCCGCGCCCGCGCGACCACATGGAGAAGGCTCTCGGGGGCGTCGCCGGGGTCAGCGACCGCGGTCTGCGCCACCACCGCAACGAGGACTCCTTCACCGTCGCCGCCACCTCGCTGCCCGGTGGCGAGCCGGTCGTGGTGGCCGTGGTCTGCGACGGGGTCTCCTCCTCCGACCGGCCCGACCAGGCCTCCGAGACCGCCGTCGACGCGGCGTCGGAATCCCTGCTGACCGCGCTGGAGGCCGGCCGCGACCCCGAGGCCGCGATGCGCGACGCGATCGCCGACGCGGCCGCCGCCGTCGCCGCGCTCGCCGAGGACGGCGGCGCACCCGCCCGGCCCGACGTCAACGCACCGGCCTGCACCTACGTCAGCGCCATAGCCTCCGGCGGCCGGGTCACCATCGGCTGGGTCGGCGACACCCGGGCGTACTGGATCCCGGACGACCGGGTCGCCGCCGAGCCGTTCCGGCTCACCCAGGACGACTCCTGGGCCGCCCGGATGGTCGAGGCCGGGCTGATGGGCGAGGCCGAGGCCTACGCGGACCCGCGCGCCCACGCCATCACCGGCTGGCTCGGCGCGGACGCCGAGGAGGTCGTCCCGCACACCCTGGACTTCACCCCGCACGTCCCCGGCGTGCTGCTGATCTGCACCGACGGCCTCTGGAACTACGCCGAGGCCGCCACCGACCTCGCGTTCTACGTGCGCCAGGACGCCCGGACCGAGCCGCTCGCCGCCGCCCGGACGCTGGTGAAGTTCGCGGTCGCGGCCGGCGGGCACGACAACATCACCGTCGCCGTGCTGCCGATCGACCCGCCGACCGGTCTGGCCGGTGCGGCGTGGCCGGACGCCGAGGACGAGCGCACCGCCACCGCCCTGGACCTGCCGGTGCTCCGCCCGGCCGCCGCCCCCGTCGGCGGACCGGCGGACGACGAGGAGGACCACGACCCGACGCTGCCGGACCTGCCGGTGATCGGCTCGCCCGCCGCGCCCCTGCCGCCGGCCCCGCCGGCTCCCCCCGCGCGGCCCGGCGTCCCGCCGCAGCCGCCGCTGGGCTGACGCCCTGCCGCGGCCCACCCCACCGACCGTTCGCACCATCCAACCACCCGACGGGAGCCACCGGCCCATGGCAACACTGGCTAAGCCGAACCTGCCCAGGTTCGACGTGGAGATCTTCCAGAACGCGTTCCTCGCCGACGGCGCCCGCGAGGTGAACGCCATCGTCACCGTCACCGCGACCGGCGGCGGCACCTCCGGCGGCCGGCCGCTCGGGGTGACCGACAGCGGGCCGCTGGACGCGGGAGCGCACTCCGCCGCCGTGGTGATCATGGTGGACTGCTCCGGCTCGATGGACTACCCGGCCAGCAAGATGCGCGGCGCCCGGGAGGCCACCGCCGCCGCCATCGACACCGTCCGCGACGGCGTCGCCTTCGCCGTGGTGGCCGGCACCCACGAGGCCCGGGAGATCTTCCCCGGCGACGGCGGCCTCGCGACCGCCTCGCCGGCCACCCGGGCCCAGGCCAAGGAGGCGCTGCGCCGGCTCAGCGCGGCCGGGGGCACCGCCATGAGCACCTGGCTCGCCAAGGCCGACGCGCTCTTCCTGACCCGCCGTGACATCGCCATCCGGCACGCCATCCTGCTCACCGACGGCAAGAACGAGCACGAGTCGGCGGCCGACCTGGAGCGCGTGATCGAGCGCGTCACCGGCCACTTCACCGCCGACTGCCGCGGCGTCGGCACCGACTGGCGGGTGGACGAACTGCGCCGGATCTCCTCCGCGCTGCTCGGCACCGTCGACATCGTCGCCGAACCGTCCGGCCTCGCCGAGGACTTCCGCTCCATGATGGAGGGCGCCATGGGCAAGCAGGTCGCCGACGTCGCGCTGCGGATCTGGACGCCGGCCAACGCCGTGGTGACCTTCGTCAAGCAGGTCGCCCCCACCGTGGAGGACCTCACCGGCCGCCGCACCGAGGCCGGGCCGCGGGCCGGCGACTACCCGACCGGCTCCTGGGGGGACGAGAGCCGCGACTACCACGTCTGCGTGGAGGTCCCGGCCGCCGCCGTCGGCAACGAGATGCTCGCCGCCCGGATCAGCCTCGTCCTGCCGCCGCAGACCGGGAGCACCCCCGAGGTGCTGTCGCAGGGCCTGGTCAAGGCGGTCTGGACGGACGACCTGGCCTCGTCCACCCGGATCAGCCCGCAGGTCGCCCACTACACCGGGCAGGCCGAGCTGGCCTCCTCGATCCAGGAGGGCCTGGAGGCGCACCGCGCCGGGGACGTCGACCGCGCCACCGCCAAGCTCGGCGCCGCCGTCCGGATCGCCCACGCGACCGGGAACGAGGGCACCTTCAAGCTGCTGCAGAAGGTGGTGGACGTGGTCGACCCGAAGGAGGGTACGGTTCGGTTCCGTAAGAATGTGAGTGAGGCCGACTCGATGACCCTTGAGACCCGGTCGACCAAAACCGTCCGTGTGAAGAAATGACCGCTGAAGTACCGGTGGGGCCGCGGCCCGGCCGGACGCTGCCCCAGCTGGCTGGAAATCGAGGGGGGACCTGATGCCGATCTGCCCGAGGGGGCACGAGTCGCAGGCCGAGGACTGGTGCGACTTCTGCGGCTTTCCGATGACACCGCCACCGCCGATCCCGCCGCCGCCCGGCACCCACCCGGGCGCGCCCGGGGCACCGGCGGCGCACGGTGGTCACGGCGGGCACGACGGTTTCGGCGGGCAGGGGGCGCACGGCGGGCAGGGGTACCCCGGCCACGGCGGCGCGCCGTTCGGCGGGCCGGTGCAGCCGCGCCCCGAGCAGCCGGGCCCGGGCGCCGTCCCGCCGGGCGCGCAGGGCTTCCCGGACCTCACCGAGGGCCTGGTGGTCTGCCCGATCTGCCGCAGCCCGCAGACCGGCCGGTTCTGCGAGGAGTGCGGGTACGACTACGACCTCTCCTCGCCCTCGCGGCGCCAGCCCCCGCCGACCGGCGGGGCACCGGCGGGCGGGCCCGGACCCGACCCGCTGAACATCCCGGCGGCGTACGGCGGCCCCCAGCCGCCGGCCCAGCAACCGCAGCCGCCGCACGCCCAGCAGCAGCGGCCCGCCTACGGCTACCCGCAGCTCGGCGGCGAGCCGTACCAGGAGGCACGGCACCAGGAGCCGGCGTACCAGGAGCAGCCCTACCAGGAGGCCGCGCACCAGGAGCAGCCCTACCAGGAGGCCCCGTACCAGGAGTCCGGCTACCAGGAGCAGCAGCCCTACCAGGAGCGGCCGCGCGAGGACTCCGGTCCGGTCTACGCCCAGCCCGGTCCGAACGGGCGCGGCGCCGAGTTCGGCACCTCGTTCAACCTGGCCCCGCCGGTCCTGCCGCAGCCGCCGCAGGCCCCGCAGCCGCAGCAGGTCCAGCAGCAGGCTCCGCAGCAGCACCCGCACGGCCAGCAGGTCCCGCAGCCGCCCCAGCCCGCCCCGCAGCCGGAGCAGGCCCAGCAGCAGGCGCACCAGCCGCCGTACCAGGGCGCGCAGCCCGAGCCGGTCCGGACCAACTGGATCGCCGTGGTCTCGGCCGACCGCGACTACTTCACCGACATGATGGCCCGCAGCGGTCCGGAGGCCGCGGGTCTCTTCTTCCCCCCGTACTGCCCCGAGCGGCGCATCCCGCTGACCGGCCGCGGCCAGCTGCGGATCGGCCGGCGCAGCCAGCACCGCGGCACCGTGCCGGAGATCGACCTCTCCGTCCCGCCGGAGGACCCGGGCGCCTCGCACCAGCACGCGCTGCTCGCCGAACAGTCGGACGGCAGCTGGGTGCTGGTCGACCAGGACTCCACCAACGGCACCACGATGAACGGCGGCACCGAGTCGCTCACCCCGCACACCGCCGTCCCGCTGAACGACGGCGACCGGATCCACATCGGGGCGTGGACCACCATCACCCTGCACCGCGCCTGACCCCGGGGTCGGGTCCCTGACGCCCGGGCCCGGGCGGGAGTCTGCTCCCGCCCGGGCCCCTCGGCGTCCGCCACCGCGCGCAGTGGCCCGTCACCCCGTACACGCACGGTCCGAACCCCTGGTCGGGGGTCCGGCGGCCCGGCAAAATGATCTTCAAATCACGTCCGCCCGGTCTCCCCAGCACCCCCCGTGTACCCCTACGCTCAGGCCACATGACTGCAGCTATATCCGCCGACGGAATCCGTCAGCGGTACGGGGATGTGCAGGCCGTCGACGGGGTGTCCCTCACCGTCGAGGTCGGCGAGTTCTACGGGATCCTTGGCCCGAACGGCGCCGGGAAGACGACCACACTGGAGATTCTGGAGGGAATCCGGAAGCCCGACGAGGGCCGGATCGAACTGCTGGGGATGGCGCCCTGGCCGCGCAACGCGAAACTGCTGCCGCGGATCGGCGTGCAGTTCCAGGCCTCGGCCTTCTTCAACAAACTGACGGCGCGGGAGACGATCCGCACCTTCGCCTCGTTCTACGGCGTCGGCCCCAAGCGGGCCGACGCGATGCTGGAGCGGGTGGGCCTCACCGAGTCGGCCGGGGTGATGACCGACAAGATGTCCGGCGGCCAGGCCCAGCGCCTCTCGATCGCCTGCGCGCTGGCCCACGACCCGGAGCTGGTCTTCCTGGACGAGCCGACCACCGGTCTCGACCCGCAGGCCCGCCGCAACCTCTGGGACCTCCTGCGGGACATCAACGCCGAGGGCCGCACGGTCGTGCTGACCACCCACTACCTGGACGAGGCCGAGGTGCTCTGCGACCGCGTCTCGGTGATGGACCACGGCAAGGTCCTGCGCACCGGCGCCCCGGCCGCGCTGGTCCGCGAGATCGACGACACCGTGCGGATCAGCGTGGAGTCGGGGCTGCTGACCGTCGAGCGGGTGCGTGACCTGCTCGACGCGACCGGCGCCGAGATCGCCTCGGTCGAGGACGACGGCGTCTCGCTCTCGGTCTCGACCCGCCTCCCGGCCCCGGTGCTCGCCGTGCTGGCCGAGCAGAACGCGCTGCGCGGACTCGAAGTCCGCGGCGCCACCCTGGAGGACGTCTTCCTCCAGCTCACCGGACGGGAGTACCGCGCATGAGCGCCGAACGCACGCGGGACGCGGCCGTTCCGGCCCAGCGCACGCCCGAACCCGCCGGCGCGCCCGCCGGGCAGCCGGAGCGCGAGCGGGTGAGCGCGTTCGCCAGCCTCTCGCGGGTGATGGTGGTCGCCTTCCTCCGGGACCGCACCGCCGTCTTCTTCGTGATCCTCTTCCCCCTGATGTTCCTGCTGCTGTTCGGCACCCTGCTCAAGGGCGCGACCAGCCCGCACGCCAAGGTGGCGCAGGTCGGCGCGGTCCAGGTGCTGGACTCGGTGCAGGGCGACGGCCGGGCCGCGCTGGAGAAGGTCCTCACGATCAGCCGCGGCGACGACGAGGCCGCCGCGCTGGAGAAGGTCCGCAAGGGCGACCTGGACGCGATGATCAAGGAGGGCCCGGACGGCAAGGTGGTGCTGCGCTTCAGCGCCGCCGACCAGGTCCGCGCCGGCTCCGTCCAGGGCATCGTCAACTCGGTCGTCCAGCAGGCCAACCAGGCCGCCAGCGGCAAGCCCGCCGCCTTCGTCCTGGACTCCGGCCAGGTCGAGGACAACTCGCTGAAGCCGATCCAGTTCCTCACCCCCGGCCTGCTCGGCTGGGCGGTGGCCACCGGCGCGGTGTTCGGAGCCTCGCTGACCCTGGTGTCCTGGCGGAAGAAGCAGGTGCTGCGGCGGCTGCGGCTGGCCCCGGTGAGCGCCGGGTCGATCGTGGCCTCCCGGATCGCCGTCTCGGTGCTGACGGCCCTGGTCCAGACCGCCGTCTTCCTGGTCGTCGCCACCATGCCGTTCTTCGGGCTGAAGCTCACCGGCGACTGGTGGCTGATCATCCCGCTGGTGGTCTGCGCCACGATCGCCTTCATGTCGATCGGCCTGCTGGCCGGGTCGCTGGCGAAGACCGAGGAGGCGGCCAACGGCATCTCGCAGATCATCGTGCTGCCGATGTCGTTCCTGTCCGGCTCGTTCTTCCCGACCGATGACATGCCGACCTGGCTGACGGCCGTCTCCGAGGCGCTGCCGCTCAAGCACCTGGTCACCGCGGCGCAGTCGGTGCTCTCCCGGGGCGGCGGCGTGATGGACGCGCTGCCGACCATGGGCGGGCTGCTGGCGTTCGCCGCCGTGCTCACCGCGATCGCCTGGCGGTTCTTCCGCTGGGAGGACGCCTGAGCCGAACGCTGACGGCGGCGGGGTCGTACGCCCCCGGTCCTGGTCCCCAGGTCCCGGTGTACGGCCCCGCCGCCGTCTGCGACCATGGTCGGGTGAAAGAGATCCGGCGTGGCACGCTCAGCGAGGAGACCTTCTTCGAACAGGTCGGCGGCGAGCCGACCTTCCGGCGACTGGTGCACCGGTTCTACCAGGGCGTCGCGGGGGACGAGTTGCTGCGGCCGATGTACCCCGAGGAGGACCTCGGCCCGGCCGAGGAGCGCCTCACGCTCTTCCTGATGCAGTACTGGGGCGGTCCGCGCACCTACAGCGAGCAGCGCGGGCACCCGCGGCTGCGGATGCGGCACGTGCCCTTCCGGGTCGACCGCGCGGCGCACGACACCTGGCTGAAGCACATGCGGGCCGCGGTGGACGAGCTGGCGCTGCCGGCCGACGCCGAGCGGCAGCTGTGGGACTACCTCACCTACGCCGCCGCCTCGATGGTCAACACCGAGGGCTGACCCGGGCCCCTTCGCCCGGGGCCCCGCGCCCTGGGCCCCGCACATCGGGGTCTAGCGCATCGGGGTCTAGCGCATCGGGCTGAGCCCGAGCCCGGCCCCGGGCGCCGCCGCGGTCCGCACCGCCACCGACCCCGCCGGGGCGCTCAACCGCAGCCAGCCACCGGCGCGGTGCACGGTCAGCGGCGCACCCGGCTTGAGGAACCCGATCACATAGGCCGCGTGCGCGGCGCGCAGCGGAAGTTCGGGCAGGGCGCCCACCGGCCGGGACCAGATCTCGTCGGCCAGCCCGTCCAGCACCGCACGGGTCCGGTGGTGCGCCGGGACGGCCTCGCTGCGCTCACGGAACTCCCGCACCCCGGCCATCAGTTCGGGGTACACCTCGGCCACCGGCGGCTCGCCGACCAGGCGCCAGCCGGAGCGCGGCGGCAACAGGCCGGCCCAGGCCGGACCGGTCACGGGCGCGGGCAGCTCCACGGTGTTCCCGGCACTGTCCAGGCCGTCCAGCAACTGCCCCGCCGAGACCGTGCGGTCGGCCGGCCCGACCGGCCCGGCGAGCCGCGCGGTCCGGACCGCCAGCGCGCCGGAGCTCCCCAGCGGCAGCCGGCCGAAGACGGCCAGCACGCCGTCGCCGCCGGCCTGCTTCGCCACCGCCTGCAGGCGCACCGCCGCCGCCCGGTCGAAGCGCAGCAGACGGACCAGGAAGGCGCCCAGGTCGGCGGCCTCCCCGGCGTCGGCGAGGGCGAGGGCGGCGGTGGGGGTCAACGCGCTTCAGCTCGAATCCGTGTATCGGTGATGGGTGGTGGTCCGGGCCGGGGGCTCAGGCCGCCGCGGCGTCCAGGCTGCGTCCGTCCCGGCTGTGCCCGTCCGCGCCGCGGTCGTCGTCCGTGAAGCGGCCCAGGAACTCCCGCTCCACCGGGCTGATCCGGCGCGGGCGGCCCTCGGCCAGGTCGTAGGGGACGACCACGGTGGACGCCCGGACGTACACCGTCTCGGTGCCGTCCTCGGCGGTGTCCTTGATCTCGTACGACACGGTCAGCGAGGCGCCGCCGATCTTGGTGACCCAGGTCTCGATGGTGACCGGCTCGGGCCGGTGCACCAGCGGGCGCTTGTAGTCGATCTCGTGGCGGGCCACCACCGAGCCGCCCGCGAACTCCCCCGCACCGGCCGCGGCGGCCTGGGTGAACATGAAGTCGATCCGGGCCTCCTCCAGGTAGCGCAGGAAGACCACGTTGTTGACGTGCCCGAAGGCGTCCATGTCGGACCAACGCAGCGGACAGGCGTAGATGTGGCGTGCCACGGGTGTTCTCCTCGATGTCCGGTGACCCGCCGGCGGGTGACGGCCGGTGGGCCGCGGCCCGGCAGGCCGCCCCCCCGGGGGGCAGTCTGCCGGGCCGTTGTGACAGCTGGGTGTCAGCCTCGGGTCAGCTTCTTGTAGGTGGCCCGGTGCGGACGGGCCGCGTCGGCGCCCAGCCGCTCGATCTTGTTCTTCTCGTACGACTCGAAGTTGCCCTCGAACCAGAACCACTTGCTCTCGCCCTCGTAGGCGAGGATGTGGGTGGCCACCCGGTCCAGGAACCAGCGGTCGTGGGAGATGACCACGGCGCAGCCGGGGAACTCCAGCAGCGCGTTCTCCAGCGAGGAGAGGGTCTCGACGTCCAGGTCGTTGGTGGGCTCGTCGAGGAGCAGCAGGTTGCCGCCCTGCTTGAGGGTGAGCGCCAGGTTCAGGCGGTTGCGCTCACCGCCGGAGAGCACGCCGGCCGGCTTCTGCTGGTCCGGGCCCTTGAAGCCGAACGCCGAGACGTAGGCGCGGGACGGCATCTCGACCTGGCCGACGTTGATCCAGTCCAGGCCGTCGGAGACGACCTCCCAGAGCGTCTTCTTCGGGTCGATGTTGGCGCGGCTCTGGTCGACGTAGCTGATCTTGACGGTCTCGCCGACCTTGACGGTGCCGGAGTCCGGGGTCTCCATGTCCTGCAGCATCTTGAACAGCGTCGTCTTGCCGGCGCCGTTGGGGCCGATGATGCCGACGATGCCGTTGCGCGGCAGGGTGAAGCTCAGGTCGTCGATCAGGACCTTCTCGCCGAAGGCCTTGTTGAGGTTCTCGACCTCGATGACGATGCTGCCCAGACGCGGGCCCGGCGGGATCTGGATCTCCTCGAAGTCCAGCTTCCGCATCTTGTCGGCCTCGGCCGCCATCTCCTCGTAGCGGGCCAGACGCGCCTTGGACTTCGCCTGACGGCCCTTGGCGTTGGAGCGGACCCACTCCAGCTCCTCGCGGAGCCGCTTGGCGCGCTTGGCGTCCTTCTGGCCCTCGACCTTGAGGCGCGACTGCTTGCTCTCCAGGTAGGTGGAGTAGTTGCCCTCGTAGCCGATCGCGCGGCCGCGGTCGAGCTCCAGGATCCAGCCGGCCACGTTGTCCAGGAAGTACCGGTCGTGGGTGACGGCGACGACGGTGCCGGCGTACTTGGCCAGGTGCTGCTCCAGCCAGTTCACCGACTCGGCGTCCAGGTGGTTGGTGGGCTCGTCGAGCAGCAGCAGGTCGGGGGCCTCCAGCAGCAGCTTGCAGAGCGCCACGCGGCGCTTCTCGCCACCGGAGAGCTTGGTGACCGGCCAGTCGCCGGGCGGGCAGCCCAGCGCGTCCATGGCCTGCTCCAGCTGGGCTTCGAGGTCCCAGGCGTTGGCGTGGTCCAGGTCCTCCTGGAGCTTGCCCATCTCGTCGAGCAGCGCGTCCGAGTAGTCGGTGGCCATCAGCTCGGCGATCTCGTTGAAGCGGTTGAGCTTCCCCTTGATCTCCTTGACGCCGTCCTCGACGTTCTCCAGAACGGTCTTGGTCTCGTCGAGCGGCGGCTCCTGGAGCAACATGCCGACGGTGAACCCGGGCGAGAGGAAGGCGTCGCCGTTGGACGGCTGCTCCAGGCCGGCCATCATCTTCAGCACGGTGGACTTACCCGCGCCGTTGGGGCCCACGACGCCGATCTTCGCCCCGGGGAGGAAGCTGAGCGTCACGTCGTCAAGGATGACCTTGTCTCCGTGCGCCTTGCGTACCTTGCGCATCGTGTAGATGTATTCCGCCACGTGAGATCGCTCCGGCGTCGTCGGGAGTAATTCGGCTTGCAGCCTTCCATTGTGCCGCACCCGGCCGAGAGCCCGAACCGCCAGCCTTGCCCCACTGGGGTATCCCGTCCCGGACGCCCGCGCCGGCCCCGGCCACCACCGCTCGGCGCGGCCCCGCCGGACGCACCGCGGCCCGGCTCCCCGCAGCGAGTGCGGGGGACCGGGCCGGGTGGTGGGCGCCCGCCCTGCCGGAGCAGGTCGGGCGCCCTTCACTGCGTTCAGTACTACTTCAGTACCGGTGCGGCGCTGCCTCAGGCGGCGCTGCGACCGTGGCGACCGCGACGGCGCAGGACGAAGACCGCGGCACCGCCGGCCACGACCAGGCCACCGGCGACGGCGGCGAGGATCGGGGTGGCGTCGTTACCACCGGTGGCGGCCAGGCCGCCAGTGGTGCCGGGAGCCGGGCTGCTGGCGGCCGGGGCCGGGTGCGCCGAGGAGCTGGACGGAGCGGCGGTCGGCGTACCGGTACCGCTCGGGGTCGGCGTGGCCGTGGGCGTGGCGCTGGTGCCGGCCGACGGGGTGGCGGTCGGCGTGGTCACGCTGGTGACCTTGCAGTCCAGGATGCCCTTGAACTCCTTGGTGAAGCCGTTCGGGCCGGTCACCTTGATGTCGTAGGCGGTGTCCTCGTTGACCGGGACCAGCACGCTCTCCATCTTGCCGGGCTGAACGGTGACCGTCTTGCCCGGTGCGACGGTCACGGAGGCCGCCTCGTCGCCGCCGTTGGCGACGTTGACGCGGACGCCGTTGGAGTCGCACTCGACCTGGGCGTTGCTGTCCAGCAGCGGGCCCTTGCCGGCCTTCCACGCGGCCTTGGCCGCGTCCACCACGCTGAGCTTGGTGGAGCCGGCCAGGATCATGGTCTGGCTGTGCTTCTCGGGGGTGTAGCCCTTGCTCAGGAAGACCCGGCCGTTGGGCACGACGGTCTCGGCCGAGGCCGTCACCGTGGCCGTGCCGTCCGGGGTGCCGGCCGGCACGTCCAGGAACAGCTGGGTGTCCTTGGCGACCGGGCCGGTCAGGCCGGTGACCGGCTTGCCGTCCTTGTCGACCAGCTTCGCCTTGTCCGCGGCGTCGCCGGAGAGCGCGAGCTTCACCTCGGAGGCGCTGGTGTTGACGGTGAACGGACCGAGCTTGTTGCCCGGCTTGCCCGACACCGAGTCCGGCGTGAGGCTCAGCGAGGGCTTGGGCTCGGCCGCGATGCCCTTGTTGGCGTCGCTGACCAGGTAGTCGCGCAGCTTCTTGGCCTGCGCGTCGACCGGGGTGGCGTTCTTGCCGTCGGAGAACTTCCAGATCGCGGCCTGGGTGCCCGCGGCGGCGTCGTCGGCGGTGAGCTGACCGTCCTTGATGCCGGCCGCGTCGGCCAGCTTCTTGAGGTCGGTGACCTGCGGGTAGGAGTTCTCCAGGATCCAACGGATCTTGGCGGCGTCCTGAGCCTTCTCCTTGCGGCCGAGCGAGCTCGACTTCCAGTCCGACTCCTGGTACTCGACCTTGCTCTCGATGTTGACCGGGTGGTCGATGTCGATGCAGTACGTACGAAGCTCGCCGTTGGCCGTCTTGAGGGTGAACAGACCGCCCTGAACGGAGTGACCGCCCTCGATGGCGATCTCCTCGCTCTGCATGGTCGGCTGGATCACCGCCGTGACGCCCGCACCCGGTGCGTCGGCCGCAGCCGCCGCACCGGCTGCGAGCAGGCTCCCACCCAGCGCTACGCTGGTCGTGAGCATGACAGTGGTTATGCGCGGAAGACTCCGCCCCTGCCTCTGGAACATCTGGGATCCCTCCGGGCCGGGCCATGCCGATGGGCTGCCCGCCTTGCATTGCCGCGCCCCCTGTGGCGCCGCTGCACGTGTGTGAACCAGACGAATCCTATTGAGCCAGGGAGGCGCGCAAACCCCCATGCGAAATCAGGACGATTCCGTATCTGTATCGTTATCAATGCTCCCATCATCCACACAAGCTGACGATCAGCCAGAAACTCCCGATCTTTCACTTAACCGGTCCGGTGTTTGCACGCGCGGGCACAACAACCGTCTCGATCAACATATTTGTCGACAGTTGAGACCGGTCGGCGGTCAGACCGAAGAAGCCAGGGCGTCACTCTCCGTTCCCCCGCCGTCCACCCGCGCCCCGACCCCGGCGACCGCCAACAGGGGTGCCACCGGCGGGCCGACCGCCGCCCTCCGCGCCTGCAGTGCGTCCGCGATCCAGCCCGGTACCGCCTCGCCCACGGACACCTCCCGACCCTCGGCCGGCTCCGCCCGCGAGGCCGCACCCCACGTGAAGACGGCGGTGCCACGACTGAGGTCGTGCCCGACCGACCGGGCGTCGATCTCGACTCTGCTGCGCCGCGCCTCACCGTCCATCCACTCCCGGACCCTCAACCGCCCGCTCACCACCACCGGATCACCCTTCGACAGCGAGCCGATCAGATGAGCCGCCAGCGCCCGCCAGGCCGTCACCGTCACCCACTGCGTCTCGCCGTCCACCCAGGCCTCCCGCAGCCGGTCGTACCGGCGCTCCGTCGACGCCAGCCGGAAGTTGGCCACCGCCACCCCGTCCGCCGTCCGCGTGCAGCTCACCTCGGTCGCGACATTGCCGATGACCGTCACCTGGGTCTCGTTCACAGAACACGCTCCGTTCTCCCGGATGCACCGTACGGAATCGACCGGCGCGAGTTGAGAGTGCGCTTCCCGGGAAATCCGCACCAGGCAGATCGGAAATCCTGTGGACAAGTCGGCCCTGTGGAAAACCGGTGTCACTCACAGGGGTGAATTTCGGCCCTTCCGGTCCTACTTTCGGCCTGACCTCTACGCGGCCATGACAACAAACGCCCCGCTTCCCGCCGCACCCGCGCACCCCCAGGGGTGGCCTGCCCGGCCGTCCGCCCACGTCATCCGACCGAACGAACCCGAATACGGCCCCCCACCCGCGCCGAGACCGGTAGTTTCTCCGTGCCGAATCCATAACGGGTGGGGCGGCAGCCCCGTAACGACTGCACAACGTCCGGCGCCGAAGCGGGCCAGACCGCTGCACGCACGGCCGTCACCTGCGATTATCGGACCGCTCCACCGAAGCCGACACACCCGCGACGGTGTTGTTACACCCGGCCGAGGTTCTGGACACCCTTATCCTGTCCCCGACAGGGCAAGGCCCCGCCAACCCCCACCCCACCCTCAGGCAGGGGCCGGACAGCGGGCGCCCCGCGCGCTCGTCGCCCGATCCCGGCAACGGTCACGCCCATCAGGGCGCCGTCCGTCCCGCCCCCATAGCTCAGCGGATAGAGCACCCGCCTTCTAAGCGGTAGGTCGCAGGTTCGAATCCTGCTGGGGGCACCGCACCGAATTCCCGCAGGCCACGCCCTCGGCGAGGGCTTTGCCCGGCCGGGCCGCCGGATAATCCCGTGCACCGAACGCGCATAGCCCGTGACAATGCGTGTCGTGGCGGGGGCGGAAACGACACCGGGGGAAACACCGGTACGAACCGGTCGTACGGCCCGGACGGAAACAACGGGCGAATCAGACAACACCCCCCGGGGCCGCCACGCCGCTCGCCTCCGGTGCCGATCCGGACGGCGGCCGCGGGCCGTCCCCGGCGCCGCGAAGCCCCGCTCGGCGCCGCGAGGTCCCGCTCGGCTTCGCGAGGTCCCGCTCGGCTTCGCTCAACCCCGACCGGCGGCCGCTCCGGGCAGCCCCGCCAGATAGGCGTCCAGCAGCGCCACCTGCCGCTCGGGCGGGAACTCCGCCGGGGCGAACAGCGCCTGCACCACCAGCCCCAGCGCGAAGGCCTGCGCCCCCGCGGCGAGCTGCCCGGCGTCCACGCCGTCCGGCAGCTCCCCCAGCCGCTGCGCGGCGGCCACCGACTCGGCCAGCAGCGCCCGCGCCCGCCCGTAGCGGGCCGCGTGCGCGGCGGCCAGCTCCGGGTCGGCCAGCGCGACGTCCCAGGAGCCGACCCAGATCCGGTTGCCGGCCGTGCCGGCCCCGTCCAGCGGGAGGATGTCGAGCAGCGCCGCCCGCAGCCTGGGCAGTCCGGCGGGCGGCGGCGGGCTGCCGTCCGCCGGCGCGGTCCGGCGCGGCCGCTGCTGGGAACGCCGGTCCAGTACGTCGAGGGCGTGTGCCACGAGCGCCCGCTTGTTGGGGAAGTAGTGCGTCAACAAACCGGTGGAGGCGCCCATTTCGGCGGCCACCGCACGCAGCGTCAGCCCCTCGAAGCCGCGTGAGGAGAGCACCCGCCAGACCGCCTCGGAGACGTCCTCGCGGCGGGCTTCATGGTCTCCCCGGGCTGGTGTCATAGGCGGTATGGTACCTACCAAACGTTTGTTATGTATGCCGGAACGGCCGGGCCGCGCCCCGCCCCCACACCCGGCCCCGCCCGAAAGGCCCGCCGATGTTCGCCGTCCCGCTCGCCGACCGTGCCGAACTGCGCCCCCTGGAACCGTGGCAGGCCGCCGAGTTCCTGACCCACATGGACCGCGCCCGCGACCACATGAACCCGTGGATCACCTGGGCCCACCGCTCCACCGACCTGGCGTCGGCCCGCGCCACCCTGCAGGGCTACGCCGACCGGCAGGCCGCCGACGCCGGCCGGCTCTACGGCATCTGGCTGGACGGCACGCTGGTCGGCGGCACGATGTTCGTCTCCTTCGACGCCGTCGCCGGGGTCGCCGAGATCGGCGTCTGGACGGAGCCCGCCGGCGAGGGCCGGGGCCTGGTCGGCGCCGCCGTCCGCCACCTGGTCGACTACGCGTTCACCACCCGCGGCCTGCACCGCCTGGAGTGGCACACCAGCCCGACCAACCTCCGCAGCCGCTCGCTCGCGCAGCGGCTGGGCATGCGGCTGGACGGTGTCATGCGGGAGTCGTACCTGGTCAACGGCGTCCACCAGGACTCCGAGATCTGGTCGCTGCTCGCCCACGAGTGGCAGCCGACCGGCTGACGGCCGTGCACGGCGCGGGGCCCGGTGGACGGTCGTCCACCGGGCCCCCCCCCCCACCCCAACCCCGCCCCACCCCACCCCGCCCCCACCCCTCCCCCCCCCAACCGCGCCACCTCGGGAGAGC